>CAYZYB010000207.1:0-7357 GCA_964481505.1 uncultured Planctomycetaceae bacterium
TCTTCCTCTTCCTCTTCCTGGTCCTCTTCCTCTTCCTCTTCCTCTTCCTCTTCCTGGTCGTCGCAGTCAGCTAGTTCCAGCTGCGAGTCGAGTTGGCTGATTTGCGCATCAATGACTGCATGATTCCCTTGTTCGTAAGCGATTTGCGCAAGAATGCTTGCTTCCTCAGAGGAGCCTGGCACTGCATTGCTCAGGTCAGCGTTAAGCTGGTCCAGAACCTGCAGCACATCAGCTTCAATAACAGCAAGCGTTTCGCGCTGGTCGATAAGTGACTGCAACTGCGGGTCGACCGTGAGGATGGGGTAGCTCGAATGGCATAGGAACTCATTGTCAATGATCTGGCCATGCACCAACGGCGGCACTTCCTGGCCGTGCTGATCGATGGCGTATGCGACCCCATAGCTCGGGACAAGTGTTACATAGAATCTTTCAACCACATTCTCAATGTGATTATCGTTGATCACGGTAAACGGTATCGTCGCACTACTGCTTCCCGCAGGAATCGTGACCGTACCGTTCGCCAGGTTAAAGTCACGCCCGGTTGTAGCGGTATCTGAAAACACATAGTAGCTAACGTCCAGGTCGACAGGTGCGGGGATGTCCGTCGTCAGATGGAACTCAGGCGTGCCTTCACTGTCTTCCCGCACGCGAGTCGCTTGAGAATGAGTCTGCCCTTCCACGTGTACCCGAATCGGAGAATACCCGTCATGGATCGTCACAGTTGTCTCATGAAGCGGATTCCCACCAAATCTGCCGTACCTCTGAGAGTGGAGAAAAACTTCTAATTCTTCCTCGCCTTCATCCAGATTGTCGGGCACAACAACAACCGGCACCGCGACCGAGTTTGTCCCGGCCGAGATGATCGTTGTGCCAGAAAGAGCGATATAGTCGTCCGGCGCAATCGCGCTGCCGTCTGTGGAGGAATAAGAAATATTCAGATCGTGTCGAAGCGGCTCAGATGCGACCGGACCGTTGAGCCCCTCATATCGGTAGCCAGCATTGATGACGAAATTGTCATGACCTGTCGCTTCGTAGACGTCTTCAGAAGATGTCCAGATGTCGACAACGGACTCGTCGTCCAAAATCGTGATGGTTTGAAATGTAGTGTGGCCAAGGCTTCCAGCCGAGGACGAAGTCAACTGAATAGAGAACGTTTCGTTGCTTTCGGGACGGCCATCGTCGTTGAATGAAAACGGAATGTATGCAAACGTTCCACCGGCAGGCACTGTCACTGTGCCTGTCGGCGAACTTACCACATAGTCGTGATCACCATTGGCCAACGGACCTGCTGTGGCCGTACCTTCAACGAACGTATATTCGACCTCAATGTCATTGGAGTTTGCCTCGCTCAATGTAACAGCGGCGATTCCCCCCTGATGCTCCCATATCTCTTCTGAAGATGAGTTAAGATTGATTTGGACAAGCGCATCATCGTCGAGAATTGTGGCAGTTCTGCTGCTGCTTCCGATGGAGAGTGCAAACGTCTCAATTTCTTCGTTAATCGCATCATCAATGAGTTCAAAGCCGACGTAGGCGTATCCGTTGCCGTTTTGATCAAGACTGATTTCGACTGTTCCGTCATTCAGAATATAGTCGACTCCATTTTCCGCTGTCCCATCAACTGCCTGATAGTCGACGGTGATACTGCCAGTAGCGCCTGGCTCCCATTCATCAGACGGAGTCGTGGCATTGATAACAAAAAATCCACCCTCATTCTCCCGCACTGTTGGAGCGTACCCCACCGTAACTTCTGTCGCAGCAGTGGAGTAACCCGAACTACTGTAACCTGAACTGGCGACGAACGATTCACTGGAATATTCAGTGTCACTGAATGACCCATCGGAAGATTCACCAGCGGGCGGCCCAACGGGAGACGAATTCGTCGTACCGCCTGAAGAAGCTGAGCCAGTCGGACTTTGCAGTATCCCGTCCGGTCCCCCCGTCGAGATTGGTGTGCCTGGATTCGCGTCAGGGACGTACGGCGACTGATCAACAGGCTCCTCTTCCACCTGAAATGGATCACCCGACTCTGGAAGGGAAATCGACGTGCTGATACCGGAATTAAAATTTCCGTTCCACTCGTCCGTCTCAAACACGCTATCTGTTGCGGACTCCAGTGTTTCCAAAGATGTCTTGATGTGGGAAGACGCTCCGAAATTCCCCGTATCCGTATCCGCATCGCCCAGCTGATCGGACACGCCCTGGTTGTCGAAAGCCCAACCCTCTCCGCTGTTCAATTCTACGGGCGCTGTCGAGGTCGAGTTCTGGTTAGGTTGCAGTAAGTCTTCGGGACCGACTGTGTCCTGTGTCTCCATGAAGCCCATGACGATATCAAGATTTGGCAAGTGTCCCATGTCAACCATGAAAACCATACCAATACCAGTGATGTCCCCCGGCGCTGCACGATGTTCCAACGCATCTGTTGTCTGCAGTCGTGCTTTCGAAGCCTTCCTTCGTCGCGTCGATTTCGAAACCAGTTGTTGCCGAAATTGTTGAAGCCAGTTGCGAAATACCATTTGAACGCCAATCCAAATTGAGAGGTACAAAGGTGGATGTTACTGTCTTAGCACGCCATGCCGGGGGAATACCCGAAGTGCAAAACTACGCAATGCCCCTCCGCGCGCCAAGTCTGTCTGCCAAAAGTAGGGAATTCCCTACCTGAGTGCGCCGGGCGGTTCTTACTGTGCCGGGCTGGTGTATCGCTTCGACGTTTGATGATCGAGCATATGAAGATCCAAAGGCCTCAGTGCTCGTTCGCGTGCAGGAAGACTGGCGAGGTCCACGCCCATTGGTCGTTGCGCTGGCGAACTCGAAGGTAGTAGCAGGCGTCGCCGTCGCCGGTGTCCTGCCAGTCTCCAGACCAGTTCCACTGGTGCTCGCGTGGAGCTCTGTGAAATCTCCAGGCGGGGGAATCGATGTCACCCAAATGGCCCGTGCGAGCACCTGCGATGAGGGCGATGATTGGCCAGTTGACTGTTCTGCCGTTTATCACGGCCTGCACCACAGCCGTTCGCGGCACTTCTACATGAAGACACATCCCCTGCATTGCTGGCGTTGAATTGTTGGGATTGCCCGACGTTTTTGTTTCGAACATGACGCTGGTGTCACGTGTTTCGACAACGCGGCTTTGGAAATAGCCGTCAGCTTCCGTTGCTTCCGTCGGTGCGACGACTTCCATGCCGCGAAAACGCGGTTCGACGGAGAGGATTGCGCCTTCGCTGGTGCCGAGTTCGATCAGCCAATCTGTCGACTTGTGTCGAGCTCCCCAGCCGACTTCCAGGAACACTTTTGTTCGAATCATGTCATCCGCATTGGCTTCTTCAACGTCGTATTGCGAGAACCGTTTCACCAGTTGACCGTCGCGCAACACGTCGATGCAATCGATTGCGCCTCCCGCTGCAACGTCGAACGCGATTCGCCGTTTTTTATTTCGCGTCGTGACGGCACCCATCGGCGCGTCGTTGACGGTGAACTGGACGTCCATGCGGTCGCCGGTGAGTGCGTACATGCGGCGGTTTGCCAGAGCGTCCCAGATGGATTCACGCGATAAGTCTTTTGACCAAACGCCCGTTAATCCGTGCCCGTAGCTGCCGGGATGAGCACTGTGATGATCGGTGCCGCCGGAGAAGCCGAACACAAATCCCCGTTCCAGCCCGCGTTGGATCGTGCTGTCATAATCACTCGGCCCCATCGAATGCAGAAATGGCCGCGTGTTTTCGCTGGCTTCCGAACACCCATGCATCGACAGCATTTCCACGAAGGGCGCGAATTCATCACTGAACGAATTCCAATCGATTCCGCGAGTGCCCGTGCGATAGCCAACGTGATGTGGCTGAGCAAACGATTCGACGCCCTGTTTGCGAAGCTCGCGAAGTTGATCATGCAGATCTTTCAGATCACGCGGATAGAGAATCTCGCCAGAAAGATCTCGGTAGACAATATTGCGATCACCGGTGGCGGTAAAATGCACTTCGAAGCCGGGATAGACAACAAACGAGCCTTCGTTGTTGAAGGATCGCAGGGTTTCCATCATGCGTCGCCAACCGGCTTTGAGCTTCGCAAACCCCACTTCGTGAAAGTCGATGATGTACTGAATATCGTCATCCGGCGTTGGCATATCGGGCCAGTGCGCGTGTCCGGTGACACTCACAAAATCCAGCCGCTGTTTTGCGTTGTTCAATGCGTCTTCGAGCGAACCGTGGGCATACGATATCCCGCAGTGATTGTGAATGTCACCAAAGAACGTTCGGTAAGCTGAGTAGGGATTCATGCTTTCGCTGTTTCGTCTCTGAAGAAGATCAACAACACCACAAAGGCCAGCGCCGCGATGCCTGCCATCACGTACCAGTAAGTGCTGTATCCGGCCGCGTCCATTCCGTCCCTGCCAGCCAGTGAATTGGCGAGCAGCGAATTCACCTGCACAGCGACCAACGGGCCAACGCCGTAGAACACGAAATTAAACACCGACTGTGCCGAATTTCTTAAGTCCGGCGGTGCCGTGCGATCAACATAAATGATGCATGTGGAGAAGAAGAAGGCAAAGCAAAGTCCGTGGAACAGTTGCCCGGTGACCTGAACCCAGACGGGAAGCTCGGTCGCCGCATGCAGACTAAACCTCGCCATGAAGCCCACGATGCCAATCATCAGCATCGCTCGAAAACCAAACTTCGTCAGCAGAGCTCCCAGCAGAAGGTACATCACCAACTCCGCCGCCTGCCCCAACGACATCGCCGGCATCGTGTAGGCGTCATTAAGGCCGACGACCTTCAGAAAAGAAGACATGTGAACAAAGTAATTCACGTGAGTAATGCTCAGCAGCAGCGTCACAAACAGCAGCACACAAAATGATGGCCGCTTGAGCATGCTGAACGCTTCTGCCACTGCGAAGCGTTTCTTCGGGCTGTCTGGACTCTGTTGTATCGGAGGAGTATCCGGCAGGAGGAAGAAGGCCAGAACGCCATAGCCAATCGCCAGGAATCCCGCCCATCGCACAGATGTGAGCATCTTTGCTGCAACGAATTCGACGTCGTCTCCCGCGAAAAACGGCGGCAGCCACTGAAACTGAACGTTGGTTTTGAGTGCAAGCAGTGGAAAGAACCATGCGACTGCGATCCATCCAATGGTGGCCCACAATCGGACGCGAGGAAACTGACGCGTTGGATGTGCCAAATGCCGCATCGCCAAAGCGTTGCAGATTGCCGCTGCTGGCATGAACAACATCGCGAACACGACAGACAATACCAGCCATGCGGCGAAACTGGTTTGCGTTACCGTCACCAGTTTGACGATGCCACCGAGTATCATCAGCACGCCGAGAAACCGCTGTGCTGAAAAGTGGCGATCGGCAAACTGCGTAACAAACGGCGAACACATAGCGCCAATGGCCGCGGCCAGGCCGATAATCCAGCCGACCTGCGAATCGGTAAAACCCAGCCCGCCTTCTGTCGTCGGATCGGCTTTCAGGAACCGACCTGCGATCGGTAACCACAATCCATAGACTGCGAACTGCAGAAACATCATTCCACACAGCAGAGGATAGTGTCGCTTGCCCGTGCTGGCGTTCGGCTCAGTCTGCAGCTGCGTCATTGAAGCGATCTTTGCTAAAGTGAATTCTTGTGTTAGAGCCCGGGGCCGTCAGGAAGATCAGACATCAGTAACGTTCTGCCGTCTTCGTCGATCGATTGCATGGCAGCGCGAGTCATTCGAGTGGCTTCCATGCCGTGCCAACCGTTGACCGGCGATACGCCTCCGCGAGCGAATGCGGCGATTTCCTGAATCAGCTTTCGGTCCGCTCCGAAGTGCGACGTGTCGAACGCTTCGGCTTTGCATTTGATGATCTCGTGGCGTCGTTCGCCGTAGTCTGTCACAAGGTCGATTTCGCCGCGCATGCGCGTGAGGATCATTCGCCCCTTCGTGCCGACAAGTTCAAGTGTTTCTTCATCTTCCGATTGCGGGCCATACACGGCGTAAAAGATCGACGCCACGATGCCGTTGTCATACTGATAGTGAATCGAAGCGTGGTCGAAGATATCCGAGCCGGCTTTGTAAACACAGTTGTCTTTCCGCTTCAGCGGATCCGTTTCTTCGTCGTACGAAGCATCAACAGCTCCGCGCATTTGGTCCTGAGTGTCTGGTCGAATTTCGCTGGCTCGATAGGCACAGTCCCAATCGCAGGATGCACAAAACTCCGGAGCATCCTCTCGAATTTGAAAGACGTTTCGACCGCCGAAGGCATTCACCTGACGACAACGACCCTTCGCGAACCAATTGAAGACGTCAGTGTAGTGCGACGCTTTGTCGTTGAGAGCTCCACCGCTGATCGCTCGCGTGCGATGCCATGTCTGAAAGTAAAACGAATACGGCAGGACAGCTCGAATCAGCATCATCTTCAAATCGCCGATCACGCCGCTTTCCAGCATGGCATGTAATTCGATCCACGGCTTTTCAAAACGCCGAGTGAACCCCATGATCATTGGATTCTGTGATCGATGTTCTTCCTGACGGATCGCGACAGCGTCTTCGATCGTGTGAGCGATTGGTTTGTCGAGGTAAACTTTCTTTCCTGATCGCAAAGCTGGAGCGGCAGCTTCGAGGTGTGACGAAGTCGGCGTGGTGATAACGACAAGGTCCACGTTGTCGTCGTTGATCAATGATTCCGGACCATCATGGAACGTCGGAGAAAACGGTTTGTTACCGGCTGCGTTTGCTGCCGCGTTGAGATCGTCGAGTGCGACCCGCATTCGAGACTCGGTACGATTGCAGAACGCTGTCACAGCGATGTCCAGTTCGCGACTTTGCTCCGCGATCTGCCGCCCGATACAAGTGATTCCGCGGCTACCGGTGCCGATGATGCCAACTCGAATCGTCGCGTCACTCATTACGTTCCTTTAGCTCGGGTATGGTCACCTCACGCATGACTGGCGTGGACTCTACCAAACGCAGGCCCCATCAACTACGGCGCAGCACCAATTCCACACGATCGTTTCGGCGAACCAATTGTTGCCTGTTTCAATTTTCGTTTTGCGAAGAAAAAACACGGTGCCAGAGTATTGGTAAGGGCTAAATAACTCCGCAAGAACATGAGATCGCAGACAATTGGCGGTTGGCGGGTTTGGCTTTAGCTTGCGAGTTGAACCCTCGAGGTTTCATCCGTGCCTCGCTCCAACACCGGCGACTCAGCACGCTCCCATCTTAACGAGGAGCTTTTTAGATTCGCTGGAAGACGGCGCCGGCGAAATCCGGATTCGGTATTTCGGCATCATTGAACTGCCGCCCAGCTGTGGTGTATTCGGAAACGTCAACGAACGCACTTCCCAACTCCGCACTTTCGTATGATGCCATCAGTACAGCCATCGTG
>CAYZYB010000208.1:0-7355 GCA_964481505.1 uncultured Planctomycetaceae bacterium
CTTCGGCGGTTTGACCCCGACACCAGAAGCAGGTCCAAGGATATCAAATTCGTCGTCTCGTGGTCGACGACCGTTTCCGCCGTGGTAAATCTTTCCTGTCGATAACGCTCGATAGCCATGCTTTCGCAGGAACTGCGGTAATGAAACGATGCCTTTTAGGTTGTCAACCTCTCGAAACCACGGAGCAAGTCCATAGATGCCCGTGGTCGACGGTCGTCGCCCGGTCATCAAGCTGGTGCGAGAAGAGTTGCACAGCGGTGACTGGCAATGGGCGTTGAGAAAGACCGTTCCTTTAGCCGCGAGGGCGTCGATGTTGGGAGTCTTAATCTGAGGATGTCCGTTCAGGCAGCCGATCCAGTCGTTCTGATCATCGATGGCGATAAACAGAATGTTGGGTTTCGCAGCCGCTGCAGTCGTCAGCGAATGGAGCGAGTAGAAAACTGCGACGAAAAGAACGGCAACGCTGCGAACATGTTTCATGGAACGACCTGTCTCAAATGGAATCAAAACCGTAGATCGTCAGCCTAACGAGACAACGCCGCGACGCCAAGGATGCGGCGCGAACGGACGCCAAAATGGATGGTTCGATGCTTCAACACGGCCCGCATGCCTGCTGGTGACTGCCGTCGCAGCAGAGAAGACCTGGGGACCGCACATTATGTGCACGTGTCGCTGCGTGTTGGCGTTGTTCCGGCATCAGAGCGACTCCAATCCAAACCAAACCACCCTCCATCGTCCGCAATACGGGCTAATACGGAAACAGCGTGTCTCGCTCCAAAAGAGAGGCCGTCATTTCTCCCATGAACACCACAACCAGTCCCGCAAAAAGCACTCCAGTTGCGGACTGGGTGTTGCGATGCTTTAGAATTCGCCAAACCATAATCGTCATCAGTATGGGTGCTACAACGCCGCCCGCCCAGCGGATCGCAAGCCAGATGGTATGCGTCGAATCGGTCAGTGAGCCCTCAGCAGACAATACCGTCCATAACGATGCAGCCAACCGGAAAGCCGTTGCCACAAGGATTGCCGAATTGAACCACCACAACGGATTGATGCTCATGGTGGGTGTCGTCAGGTACCAGTGACCGAGCAGCATTCCTGTGAGTACTCCTCCCAGCAAAGCCGCTGAGGCAAAGTCGGACAGCAACTGATGCGCGACCGAAACGTTGTTCGGTACGTTGATGGAGTGTAACCCGAGCGACACGATGGACAGGATCGCGAGCACATGAACGCACAGATTGCCCGGCAGACGGCGTCCGAGAGCCCAGAAAATAGAGCCGGCATAGGAAATCACGGCGACTGCGATGGCCATACCCCGAATCCACGACGCGACTCTAAACGCACCCCATACAGGCAAGTCCTGCGGCGTGTTTGCTGATGCAGAATCGATGGCTGTCGTCACCGCAGGTTCGGCCGCCTTCCACGTTTCACCGGCTGTTAACAGCAAAGCAGTTAACACGGCCAGACCGAGCAACACACGCATCTGAATTCGAAAGAAGCCATCCGTCACCTCTTTGCGAGGCATCAGCCACCACATCATGGCAACACCGGTGGACAGTTTGAGAACAAACAAAGCGATCATGACATCGACCCACGACGTACAAGTGAGTTGGGAATCAATTCGCTTTCTTGTTGATCAGCGCCATCGCTTCCGCGCGGCTGGAAGCATCCTTCCTCAGCAAACCTCGAACCGCACTGGTGATCGTCAGGGCGCCCGGTTTTTTGACTCCGCGAATTGTCATACAGGTGTGTTCTGCTTCCAGCACCACAATCACTCCCTTCGCATCGAGTTCCGATTCCATAAGGTCGGCGATGGTGTGAGTCATCCGTTCCTGAACCTGGGGCCGCCGCGAAACTTCATCGACGACGCGAGCCAGTTTGCTCAATCCCGTCACACGTCCTCTTGGAATGTAGCCAATGTGCGCGGTGCCAATGAACGGCAACAGATGATGCTCGCACATACTGTGAAAGGTGATGTCCCGGACGAGCACCATTTCGTCGTATTCTTCTTCGAACACTTTGTGCAGATGGCGGCCGGGTTCGACATGCAGCCCACCGAACATTTCGGCGTACATGCGTGCCACGCGGCTGGGAGTTTCCTGCAGACCATCGCGATCCACGTCTTCTCCAACGGCCGCGAGAATCTCGCGAACAGCGGCTTCGATGCGAGGCTTGTCGATATGGCGTGCTTCCGGCGGAGTCGCTCCGCTGGCAAGAGTGTCCTGAGGCTGTGGCATCGGTCGTGGAAATTCCTGAGTTCAATCAATAGTCAAATCGCGGGAGACACGATTGCACTTCAAGAGTCATCCGTGGCCATGTACACCCGCGTCTTCACCGACACACTATGTCTCAGATGCGAGGCGTTTTCGCCGCAAACCACGCGTTTTTCTGGAAAACGGGCCACTGTTCAACGACAACGCGAATAGCTTGGACTTGTGACGACGCCGCAAAATGCACAGGAATCGGCAAAACGTCCGTCCTTCGCTGATTTACGACGGAAACTGGCGGCGTGCTTCGTTGAGTTCCAACCTTAGGCTCTTAAAGAACGTAGCGACGTCACGGCCCAGGCTGGTGGGCAGAATGCCAGTTGTTGTGGCTTTCTCGCTGAGTTTGGCTACGGTTCCTGAGCGTGACCAGACGCTCACCTTCTGTTGATTGTCCAACGCAAGAAGATGAGCGGAGATCATGAGTTTTTCGCCCTGCATCTGCAGTTCGACAACCATCTTCGGTTCGTTGGTGGGATCTCCAACGCTGAGCTGACACTGCTGGATTGCGTCGCTAACAGCAGTCTCAACAGCGTCCTTAACAGCTCCGCGAGCGTCTGACTGGAAGCCGTCGACTTTCAGGCCAACATGACTCATTTCCGCCAACAATTCGCGGCCGCGGTCTGTATTGCTGGCGTTTGGCAACTGCGTCACTGCCGAAGTCATCGGAGTGGTGGTTGTGGTGGGAGACGCCGCAGAAGTTTCGCTCGGCGTCACAGCCACGGCAACACTCTCTTCGGTCGGAACATCCGCGACGGTATCGCCCGAACTGGAAATCACGACGCTGTCTTCATCATTGGCCGGTTCTGGCTGCTCGACAATCGGCGGATCATCTTCGGATTCTGTCGCACTGATCTGCGCGTACTTCAGGCCAAACATGCCCAGAACGCCAACGAGGAAGATCGTGCCCCCGATCAGCATCGTTCGCGGGAGGTTCGAATTTGCTGCCGCGGGGCGTTTATTTTCTCGAGTAACGCGCGTCTTCCGGCCACATTCCGGGCAGGCGATGGATCGTCCGATTTTGGATGGCCCCTCCTCCCATTCGTGGTCGCATTCGGGGCATAACACATTGATAGGCATACGAGTTTCTCACGTCGTTTTCGAAGGCTGTTGGTTCCTGCCATGCTGGCCTATAGGGTATCACCCCGCGGCCCCGAGGGAAAGTCTATCGTTTCACTTATTGATCGAACTCGGGCGTTCAGAGGGCAATCGGCAGCTTTTTCTTCGTTGTTTACCCGACTGGCAAAACCCAACGGCACACCAGAGTTGGGAATTCTCTTTTGAAGCACTAACTGTCGGCAACGGCTTCTTCGGTTTCTAACAAGCCAAACTCCAATTCGTGGCGTGAAGCGCGGGCCGGCATGAAGCACAGGCACTCCAGACCAGGCTTGTCTTTTTGGGCCATTGACAGAGGGCATACACGTGAGAGTCAAACATCTGACACAATTTTCCGCAGAACGTACCTCGAATCGAATGATTTTGCGTTTTTAATTCGGCTGCTGAGGTCTTCGGCCGCCTGTTGGTTTCTGGAAAGTGTCCCCGTCGCTTCATCTGTGGGCCTGGGTTGATTACGGTATGCGAATGACAGACGTACTTCACTTTATGATGGGGCAGTTTCGTGCCGACATTCCAACCGATCGAAAATACTGCTCTCGGCACATGTGGCTTCAACCGGTAGACAGTGGAACATTTCGCGTTGGATTGACTGCCTATTCTGTGCGTTTGCTTCAGGATGTCTATTTTTTGGAATGGAGCATCGACCCCGGAACGGACGTACGCGACCGGGAGGACATCGGTGAAGTGGAAAGTTCTAAGGCCGTTTCCAGCATGTACACGCCGTGTGCCGGCACAGTTGTCGAATTTAATGCTGCGTTGCTGAATGATCCGTCCGGTATCAATGCAGACAATTACGAATCTGGCTGGCTTTACACCATGCGTACATCAGCGGATCTGCTGACACCCGAAGAATATATCAACGTACTTGAAGACGGCTGGGACGAAACTCAGCGAACGATCAAAGGACAAATGAATTAGGAGCCTACCTGAGAACCGCAGCAGAGCTCGTCAGGAGCTTCGGTCGCGCTCTGTAAAACTTGGCCGTAGCTTTCTACGACTTTCGCTCTGCCGGGATATTTCGAAGAGGCTTCCCGCCGCACAGACTTACCAGAGATCACATACTTTGGGCGAAATTCCACGCCGCACGTCATGCTCTGAAAAATGGTTTAACACGAAATCAACAAGGCAGGTTTTCAATGTTTGCTTTCTTTCGCAGTCCTTTCTTTCCCACCATGCCGCTCTACTCCGTCCTGTTTTTGCTGACGTTCGTTTCGAATGTTGTCGGTCAGGACCAGCAGTTGCCGGATCTGAAATTCCGTGATCTGTTTAACGGCAAAGATCTCACAGGTTGGGTCGACGTCAATACGTCACCGGAAACCTGGTCTGTCAATGACGGTTTGCTGGTCTGCACAGGGTTACCGATCGGCGTCATGCGTTCGGATCGACACTACGAAAACTTCATTCTGGAAATTGAATGGCGTCACATGAAGCCAGGAGGAAACTCCGGCGTTTTCCTTTGGTCAGACGCGACACCCAGTGGCAACCGGTTGCCGATGGGGATGGAAGTGCAGATGCTGGAGCTGGACTGGGTGAATCAGCACAAGGGGAAAGACGGCAAGCTGCCGCCGATTGCGTACGTCCACGGTGAACTGTTTGGCGCTGGTGGAATGACGGCCAGTCCGGAAAATCCTCGAGGCAATCGGAGTAAATCTGTGGAAAACCGCTGCAAGGGTCACGGACAGTGGAATCACTACGTCATCGTCGCTGTTGACGGCAACGTTAAGCTGTCTGTGAATGGGAAGTTCGTCAACGGTATTCGTGATGCTTCCTGCCGCAAAGGCTATTTGTGCCTGGAATCCGAAGGACGTGAAATTCACTTTCGAAAGATCAGGATCATGGAACTTCCCGGCGGCATGGCAAACAAAGAAACAACCGCACCGATAATCGGCAAAGAGTAACCATTATCGCTGCTTGAATTCTGAATGAATTTGGCGAAACGATGTGGCGTCAGCCGCTCGATTGATGCGCTATGCTTTGTCGGATATGTCGCTTCTGCACCAGCCACCGTCCCAGCTGATTTTGCTGACAGCACGGTACGCTGCGGCCTTTGCGTCTGCAATCGTGTCTCCCAGTGCCGTGACGCCTAAGACGCGACCACCGTCATTCAGAACCTGCATGTCTTTGGGTGTTGTGCCCGCATGAAATACTTTTGTATCGGCGAGAGCATCAGCATCCTCAATTCCGTCGATCACTCGGCCTTTTTCATAGCTGGAAGGGTAACCTTCCGATGCCATGACGACACAAACTGCGGGACGAGGATCCCATTCCAGTCCGTCGGATTCGCTGAGCCGACCGGATGCCGCCAGCGACAAAACCTGCGCTAGATCGCTCTTTAGTCGCATGACAACCGCCTGGACTTCGGGGTCGCCGAATCGAACATTGAATTCGATCACCTTCGGACCGGTCGCTGTCAGCATCAGGCCGGCGTACAGCACACCGGAAAACGGTTTGCCTTCGACTCGCATCGTGTGAATCGTTGGCACCAGAATTCGCTTCGCGATTTCGTCCATGATGTCGTCATCAACAGTCGTGGCCGGACTGTAAGCTCCCATCCCTCCAGTGTTCGGCCCCTGATCTCCGTCGAGCGCCCGTTTGTGGTCCTGGGATGTCTCCAGGGGAATGATCGTATCGCCGTCGACGATGGCCAGAATACTGACTTCCTGGCCTTCAAGGCATTCCTCGATCACGATTTTGCGGCCAGCTGTTCCAAAAATATCGTTCTGCAGCATCTCGGTCGCAGCTGCCTTGGCGCCAGCCTGATTCATACAGACATGGACTCCCTTTCCTGCGGCAAGACCGTCTGCCTTTACAACCAGAGGTCCTTCTTCCTGCGCATCGATATAGGCGTGAGCTTCTTCGAGGCGTGTGAAACTTTTGTGCAGAGCCGTGGGGACGCCCGCTTTTTTCATGATGTCTTTGGAAAACGCTTTGCTTCCTTCCAGCTGAGCGGCCACCTTTGACGGGCCGAAGACTTTGAGTCCGTGCGATTGGAATTCGTCCACGATTCCCGCTACCAGCGGAGCTTCCGGCCCAACCACTGTCAGATCAATCTCATTGTGCTTTGCGAACGACATTAGCCGTCCCAGATCGTCGGCAGCAATGTTTATATTTTCGCCATCGACAGCTGTCCCTGCGTTACCTGGAGCACAGTAGACTTTTTCGACGCCTTCGCACTGCGCCAGCTTCCAAACCAGTGCGTGTTCTCGACCTCCCTGGCCAATGACGAGTATCTTCATCTGAATTGTTTTCTTGTGGAGCTAGGGGCGTGGTTCCGAAAACGCTTCTGTCGCAACCGGGCAGCGGAACGATGTCGCCAAATAGAAAAAGCTCGCGGAGGATACCGCGAGCTTTAGAGTTGTTGAACCAACGACGACGTTTCGTTTGCGGAAGTTGCGATTTCTGCGAACGATCCGTTATTCGTTGTAACGTGGCTTAGGTGGCCGATGCCGTTCCGACAACTGGTTTCAACTGGAACGGGAACACTCGCACAGGAATTCCAGCTTCGTGTTCTTTCTTGTATGCCAGCTGAGCGGCTCGGTCGGCAGCAAACTGCAGGCGTGTGAAATCCAGTCCGCAGTAGCTGTCGGTATCCGCTTCCGCTGCAACGTCAGCGAACATTTCGCCAGCAGACGCAGCATGTCGGCGAACGCCATGAATACTTCGTTCGCGAACCTTGACGCCGGCGGCTGACAACTTGATCAATCCCTTCAGGAATCGACCAGCTGTCGTATCCGCACCGGAAACTCGCCAAAGTCGTTCCCACTCTTCGTGAGCTTCCCAGTAGTAGCCAACGTTAAAAAAGTCGATAGCCAGCAGGAAGTTACGGTTCTCGTGCCAATTCTCCGTGCTCAAAGCCTTCGGCCCCTGTCCAGGAGCGTGTTTGCGGCCGTAGCTGTGACCTTTGGGGTCTCGTATCGGATGAGGCAACCCGGAACCCGGGAAGAACGCATATTCAGGATAAGGAATGGACGGCAT
>CAYZYB010000209.1:0-7351 GCA_964481505.1 uncultured Planctomycetaceae bacterium
GTGTAGATGTGTTCCGGTCGAATGTCATCGTGATGACCGGCCGCTGCGTGGATCACTTCTTCGCATTCGCCGTAGCGTTTCAACAATTCTGCACCAACCGCCGGATGGCCACCTTCCATCTCGTGGTCGGCCGCTTTTCCGATGTCATGCAGAAATCCACAGCGGCGTGCCAGCGTGGCGTCGAGTCCCAGTTGTTCGGCCAACAGCCCGGTCAGATGAGCCACTTCGATCGAATGCTGACGAACGTTCTGGCTATAACTGACTCGAAAATGCAAACGCCCCATCAGATGAATCGTCTTTTGGTGCAGACCACGAATGCCGGCTTCCTCGCTGGCTTCAATCCCCAATTTCCGAATGTGTTCATCCATTTCCTTCGTCGTTTCCGCGACGATTTCTTCGATCCGTGTGGGGTGAATTCTTCCGTCCTGGATCAACTTTCGAAGAGACAACTTTCCGATTTCGCGACGAACGCTGTCGAAGGCGGAAATAATGACCACGCCTGGCGTGTCGTCCACAATTACGTCAACGCCGGTTTCTTTTTCGAACGCACGGATGTTACGACCTTCCCGACCAATGATGCGGCCTTTCATGTCGTCGCTGGGGATGTCGACGGTCGAGACTGCGATTTCGGACGTATGTGCCGACGCATATCGCTGCACGGCCATGCCGATAATTTCGCGAGCCTGACGATCACAATCTGCTTTGACCTCGCCTTCATGCTTGATAATCAGGGCGCCGACTTCGTCACTGAGTTCTGTTTCGAGTCGTTTCAGCAGCTGAGTCTTGGCGGTGTCTTTATCGAGTTCGCTGATCTTGTATAGCTGTTCCTGTTCTTCTTTCAGCAATCGATCGAGTTCTTTTTGGCGAGCTTCCTGTGCTTTGCCACGATCGGCCAGTTTTTTCTGCGTGCCCTGCAGCATCTGCTCTTTTTTGCGGAAGTCGTTGTTGAGCTCCTTCACCTGAATTTCGCGCTTGTCGATTTCTCGCTCCCGCTCTCGCAGGGCCTCGCGAGTTTCGTTGAGCTTCGCGTCGAGCTTCTCTCGCTCCTTCAGCATGTGCTCTTTGAGCTCAACTTCTTTGTCGCGGCGCACCGTTTCGGCGTCACGGTCGGCCTGTTGCAGAATCTGATCGCGTGTCTTGTACGCCTGTCCTTTGACAGCGCGATCAAGCAGCAAACCGATTCCGAGGCCGCAGATGCCGGCCACCAGAGCGGATATGGGTTCCATGGAAACGTCCAATGAGAAAGACGGTTCCTGCACGATGCAAAGTTCAAAAGAAAGACTTAGTCCGACGAATCCAGATGCGAAAATGGGAAACGCATGTGACATTGTCGAACAGCAGACTTCTGCTGCGACCGTTTCGATAACTGCGGCGCGTACCGTTGAGCAAATTCACGCGGCGGGAAAAACATCCCGGGCGTTCGGAAGATTGCCGAACATTGCTCAAACACAGCAAATGTTGCGAAACAAACAGTTCGTATCACGTAATGAGCTGGAACAAAAACACAAAGGGCAACCGGCCCAAACGTGTTCTTCATCAGCGGCGTGATTCGTTCTGTCTGCAGCAAGGCCGCCAGAAAGAGCAGGGTGAAAATGAACAGAGACATGTTGTACGACTGAAAGTGCAGAGATGCGAAATTGGTCGCAAGCTCGAAGTGACTGCTGAGAATAGCTAGTCTGTCCTTCTGAGGTTTGCGGCAGGATCCGAAGACCTTGATTCAAATTATCCAACCATCCTGTCAGCCCGAATTCGAGCGTTCAGGACGGCAACCGTTGAATGCTACCAAAGCCCCAAAAACGTTCAACCGGGGCGACACTACGCCTTTAAAAACGAGTGTAGTCACAGAAAGTTGCGAAGTTGGAGAGGCAGGCCGAGGTTGGAGCGAGGCACAAGCGAAACCCTGGGGGCCTTCGCAAGCTCAGTCCAACACCGACCACCCATTTCAAAGGCAACAATTGACTACCACGCCATTAAAAACCTTAGGAAAACACCTTGTGAGCTCTTCGTTTGACGATTTTCCAACAAACTTGGCAGCTGGATATCAGTCAGCCGATGCAGACGTCCACGACGGACTCCTGCTGGCCGTTTCTGGTGGAGCGGACAGCGTCGCTCTGTTGCATGGCACACTTTCACTATGGCCGGATGCCAGAGACCGCATTATTGTTGGCCACGTTAACCACGCCCTGCGAGGTGACGCGAGTGCCGAAGACGCTGAGTTTGTGGAAAAAACCGCGGAACTCGCGGGGGTACGCTTCGAATGCCTGAAAGTAGCACCCGGTGCGCTGCAGGATGACCGCTCGGGATCTTTGGAAGCCGCAGCTCGGGATGTCCGATACCAATTTTTGACAGAAACGGCCTCCCGGCTTCAACTGGCCCATGTTGTCACCGCACACCATTCTGACGATCAGGCAGAAACCGTCTTACACAACATTCTTCGAGGCACGGGCCTGCGCGGGATGGCAGGAATGAGTTCCCGACGGTCACTGACCAACGGAGTCGTTCTGGTGCGGCCAATGCTGGAGGTCCGTTCGTCCGCAGTTCATGCCTATCTAACCGACATTGGCAAACCACATCGCACAGATCATTCCAACACTGATCTAAGCTTCACACGCAATCGCATCAGACGAACGCTGCTCCCGGAACTTCGCGAGCACTACAACTCCACGGTCGACCGTCACATTGTATCACTGGCACGGCAAACCAACGAAGCACTCCGCATGCTGGATGCCTTCGCCCAGCGCGTGCTGTCCGATGTGTTGATCGAACAGGCGGCCGATGTTTGCCGGATCGATTGCTCAAAGCTAAACGAATGGCCAGACGACGTTCGACGGCATTGCCTGTCACTGCTATGGGTTCAACAGGATTGGCCCCGCAAAAAGATGACTTCCCGCCACTACGAACAACTTGCCAGCGTAGTTGAAATGGCAACGCCGCCGCGTGGCAACCTTCCCGGTGGCGTTTGTTTTGAGCTCACAGGGCAAATGCTGAGGCTCACTCGCCGAGTAACAAAGGCCATTGTTTAACGTTTCGGGAGCCGCTGGTATTCGCGTGAAGTGCAAGCGGCTTTGACGCGTCCAAGCCGTTGTCAAAGCCTGGTCAGAATCCGTAGAGCCCCAAATCAAAGCCGGTTTGGGGCGCAACGGAGGGCTCCCGTATAGCTTTTGAGGTGGAAATGCTCGATCTTGCCTGGAAGTTACTCGTCGATCGAGCCATACTCTGTGGCTGGTTGTGACTAAGTGTCCAGCATTTTTCTGCATTCAATTCAGTGCGTCTTTACACGAACGCGCGACAACTCGGAGACATCAATGGAACCATCCTTCGCTCGTGGCAAACTCATGTTAGCCAGCTTTCTGACGTTGGTCGCATCTGGAGTCGGGTTTGCAACCCGAACCGCGGCAGGTCCTGCCTGGGAACGTGAATTCGGCATCAGCGGGGAACAGTTCGGCGTGATTATGGGCGCCGGCTTCCTTGGCTTTGGGCTGATGATCTTCTTCGGTGGAATCCTGGTTGAGAAGCTTGGTTATAAATTGCTGCTTGGACTCGCTTTCCTGATGCACCTCGTCAGTGCAGGAATGTTATTTACGGCTACGCCCGAAAACGCTTTCAGCATGTTGTTCTGGAGTGCCTTTGTCTTTTCCATCTGCCAGGGCCTTTATGAAGCGGTCATCAACCCGCTGATCGCTCAACTGTACCCAGAGAACCAAACACACTACCTGAACATTCTGCACGCTGGCTGGCCCGCGGGCATGATTATCGGCGGTCTGTTTGCTGCGGGCTTCATGGGCAACAATCCATGGTTCAGTGAAATTGCCTGGACAACAGCAATGAGCTTCTTTGTCGTATTCGTGATCGCTTATGGAATTCTCGCATTCCCTGTGAAGTTTCCCGAGACGATTGGTGAAAGCTCTTCGAACTTTGGCCAGCTGTTTTCCTGCTTCGCATCAGTGCCTTTCCTGATCCTTCTCGTGCTTCACGGACTGATCGGATACATGGAACTGGGCGTCGATTCCTGGATGACCAAGCTGATGGAGAACCTGCTTCCAAACGCGATTCTAATTCTGGTTTACACGTCGGCACTGATGTTCGTGCTGCGATTCTTTGCTGGTCCGATCGTTCACAAGATCAACCCGATTGGCTTGCTGTTTGGCAGTTCAGTTATCGCGTGCCTTGGCCTGCTGTGGCTCAGTCAGCCGATTGAAAGTGTGGCTCTGATTTTGGTAGCAGCGACTTTCTACAGTCTTGGAAAAGCGTTTCTATGGCCAACAATGCTGGGCGTCGCGGGCGAACGATATCCTCAATCTGGTTCGATCGCGATGGGTGCACTTGGTGCAGTCGGGATGATCACCGTTGGCCAGATTGGCGGAGCGCGAATCGGAGTTCAGCAGGGATACCACATGTCCGCGGAGCTGGAAGCGGCTTCTGCAGATACGTTTAGCCGCTATTCCGGGGATGCTCAGGACAGTTATGGATATCAGTACACTGGTATCGCGGGCGACAAGCTGGGACTCGCCAACAAAATTGGTGAAGAAACCGACGCCGCGAAGATCAGCGAAATCATCGCTGGCTCCAACCTTACGGACGCGGACAAAGCGGTCTTTCAAGAGCATGCCGCGACCGACGTCTCCCTTGTCCGTGATGCCAACCTGGCGGGAAGCCGACTCGCTCTGCGAGACACCGCCGCTATCCCAGGCTGCATGGCGATTGGGTTTCTGATCCTGTTGGGCTACTACAAGAGTATCGGCGGTTACAAAGTTCTGACGGTAGAAGAGGCGCTTGGAGGGTCTGCTCCAGAACCTCCAGCGGACGGAGGCGGCGGCGATGATGGTGGTGCCGCACCTGAAACTGCTGACAGTTGAAACGACAGGTAACTTCAGCACGAAATCGGAAGAACGGCTCGCAGAAATGCGAGCCGTTTTTCATTGGTGATTGGCTGACGGATCACAACGATTCAGGTTCAGAGACTCGCTGCCGGATCAGCACACTGCGAGTCAGCTTTCCGCTGATCTTGTCGCTGAGTGCATGGCACATTTCGATAAAACAATCTACGGCACGGTCTTCGTTCAATTCGTGAGCCGTAAATTCTGATAGCGCTTCCTGACGAAGAACGGTGACTTTATCGAGGAGGTCCTGCAGCACTTTCGACTCATCGGGACCGCCTTCACCGTCCACGTTCATCTGCTGCTTTTCCATTTCCAGCAACTCACGGATGTACCGATCCAGTCGATGCTCCTGACTCAGAATCTGCCGGCGACTCCACCAGCGATGGAGCAGCCACATCGCCGCCAGCATCGAAACGACAAAAGATCGCAGTCCTTCTGTCCCCTCAACGAAATCCGGATTGATGATCGGCTTCAGGTCGGGATAGAAGACATGCTGAGCTCCAGCGTGCATCTCGAACTCCGATCGCTGCGTAGCGTATTCGATGCCGCCATCGAATAGCTCCGTCAATGAAAGGCGGCGTTGAAAGACCGGGTCAATAATGATCCGTGTCATTTCTTCCACAAGTCTCACCGACGTATCACCGTCGGCAATCAACTGTGCCTGCAACGTCACTGTCGCAAAATCATTCGCAGGCACTGGTGGTGATGTTTCGAAATACCCCGCCGGTACCACGGCACTGCTTAGCGAAGTGTTTTTTGCCGCCAGGGCATCGACCGCAGGAATTGAAACAAGCTTGCCAGTGTTCTGCTGAAGAACCTCCTGCAGCATCGGTGTCTGCAGGCCGCAACAGGCCACCGCGATGTTCATATCGCCCTGCTGCAATCGTTTCGGCAGATCGACGTAGGACACGGAATCGACAACGACGTTTGAGTCGTTGATTCCAAGATGGCGCAAAAGAAGCTTTGCCATAGCATAGTCGCCGGAAAGCTGATCATTGCAGGACCAGATCGGCCCATCAAAGGCATCCAGTTCAGCGGGAGCATCGGCAGGCGAAACAGGCAGCAGATACTCCGGGTACAAGTTGCTAACGAAGCTTGCACGAACGACTGCCTCTCGGTCGGCGCCATTTCCTTCCAGAATCAACTGCGTTTCCGGCTGATACAACGCAAAGTCGACTTCACGCGACTGCAGTAGTCGCAGATTCTCAAGCGACCCGACCGTTTCTTTCACCACGACCTTAATTGCAAGACGCTCTTCCAGTTCCTCAGCCAGCCCGCGGGCCAACTGAGAGTAGCGGCCATTTTTCGGACCACCTGCGATCGTGACTGTTGCCGGCAGGCGAGTGCGATAGAAATAGAATGCAGCAAACAATACGCTCAGCGCAATGATCGCCGGAATCGCCCAGTTTCTGGCTAAAGAAGGCTCGTTAGCAGGCGAATTCGGCCTGGACGTCTTATTAGCTTCCGTCATCGATCGATTCCGTTGGGCGAAAGACAGGACCATTCACGGCTACGAATTAACCCGTGGACGGCGTGTGCTGACGTAGATCAGCGATCATTTGGTGGGTTGCTGCTTCGATAGCCTGTCGCCATTGATTCGGCGCGAACTGTTCAGCAAGATCTTCGCGACGATAGGCAAAATTAATTCCACGAGAACTGTTAATGATCGCGCCGAAGCCATTGTCCTCGAACGCGCCAGCGACATCGGCAGCCGTACCTCCCTGGCTGCCGTAGCCTGGAACCAGCAACGGTGTATTTGGCATGCGGCGGCGAAGGTCGGACAATTCCTGAGGCCACGTCGCGCCAACAACAGCACCGACTCCGCCAAAGGATTCTCCCGGCCAGAATTCCTGATTTAAACTCTGTACAACATCGGCCACAGTTTCGAACAATTTGTCACCCGCAGTTTCACGATCCTGAAACACCGCCGCTCCCGGATTGCTGGTACGGACCAGCACGTACAGACCGGCTCCGCGATCCACTGCTGCGTCGACGAAAGGCTGAAGCGTGTCTTTGCCAAGATATGCGTTAATGGTCAAAGCGTCTGCAGGGTAGGGCGCTGCATCGGGAGATTCACCAGCCAGCCAGGCGTCGGCATAGGCGCTGGCGGTCGAACCGATGTCCCCACGTTTCGCGTCAGCAACAACAATCAGTCCAGCATTGCGAGCGTACTGCATGACGGAGTGCAGGGCGGTCATTCCGGGAGGTCCAAGCTGTTCGAAGAACGCAACCTGTGGCTTCACGGCAGGCACCAGCGGAGCCACGATGTCGATAATCGAACAGCAAAACACCTCGAAGGCGCGTGCCTGAATTTCGAATTTCGATCCACCGGCTGCTGCAGCCGCCGCGGTAATTTCATCAGGCAGCAGATCGTAGCGAGGATCAAGCCCCACGAGAGCGGACGTATTGAGCTGCTTGATTCGCAGATTGAGGCGGTCAGAGTAACCAGACATGATGGCAGACAGGAATCA
>CAYZYB010000210.1:0-7332 GCA_964481505.1 uncultured Planctomycetaceae bacterium
CCTGACGGCGAATACGTGACTTTATACTCTCGTTTTCTCCTGCCATACCGAGCCAATTCACATTCAGCTGCCTGGGACATAGCTACAGGCGATGAATGGAAGAGTCTGATCATCGGTTGTATATTTGAACTCTGAACGTGGAAGATGCCTGGATTCGCAAAACACTATCCTAAACGGAATTCGCATGATTCGCTCTGTACTCATGACGGCTGTCGTCCTGACACTCTTCGTTGTTCCCGTGGACGCTCAGAAGAAACCTGCGCCGATTCGTGGCGACATTCCGTATGGCGGACGTCTGACACCGCGTATGGAAGAGCCTGTTTTTGCCGTCTGCTCCAAACAGGGGATGCGGATTCTTGTTTCTCGTGACGATGGGAGAACCTGGAAGCAAACCTTTCTCGGAACGGATTCGCTGGAAGATGGAGGCTGGCACGGGACGTTCGCCGTGTACGGCATGGCATCGACGAACGGTGTCATTGGCGTGTTCTCTGGCTGGGGAACACCGGGCGTCTACATCGGCTCGGACGACGGAGTCCACTGGACGCACTTGAACAAAGAGCCAGCGAAACTTGGCAGCGTCTGGGGTGCTGCGGGAGGCAATGGGATTCTCTTAACCAGCGCTGATCAGTGGCGCGGCATGACCAGTTCTGAAGAGTCGCTGACCGGTTGGAATTCTCACAGCGTCCATTCTCTGCTTGATGGAGGAAAGACCCATCACATGATTAGTGGTTTTGGTGACTATGAGGGCGGTCGCTTTCTGGTAGTTGGTGACAACCACCATGTTTTCTACAGCGACGATAATTGTCAGACCTGGAAACACAGTCAGATTCCGGAGGAAGTAGGGACTGGCCAGGAAGTCATTGCTTTTGGCAACGACATCTTCCTGTGCAGCTACAAGGACCACGTCGCGCGTTCGGCCGACGGAGGCGAAACGTGGACGCTTCACGAAACCGGCCTCAAAGGCCGGGGCGCGTCCTGGAGAGGATTGAGCTTTGTCAGAGGCGAATTCTGGCTGACCGCTCAGAAGGACAGTCATGGACGGAAAAGCAAAGACGGGATCGTGTGGGAGGACCTCCCAAACTCCACACCAGGCGGACGCTTTGTCGAGTCCGAAACAGGCACAATCATCAACGTCGAGCGGCAGCGGTATGACATCCAGCGGAGCGAAGACGGCGTCACATGGGAAGCTGTCTTCACCGCTCCCAAAAAAGACGTGAGCTGGGATACGTCGTTCGCGGTATTCGAAAAGGTCAACACCGCGCAGTAGCGGATTGCCACGCGACATCCCCCAAAATGATCATGTCTCGAATGACAGCCCGGTTGGTCGTTCTGGGCCTCACTTCGCAGGGCGCTGCGGGTAGGCGACGATGGCTTTGGCGACGACGTGAAGCAAGTCCTTCAGGCGCTGCTGACATGGTTCGATCACGAGGAACTTGCTACTTCAGCAACCCTGCTGAAAGCCCCGGGCCAGGCCGAACGCAATTCGGTAATACTTACCCAATTTCAGAAGGCAATCGATCGACAGCAAGCGGCTCTGGAAACACTTCAGTCGGATTTGGGAACTCAAGTGTCAGAGTCCGATTGACTCAATTATTCCATGACAAAACAGGCCACAGCCTTCGATAGCGCGTGAGCCGCCCACTGCCTTCGTTAGACCACCACGGACTTTCTTCGATTCCTCCCAAAGCCTTAGCACACTCCATTCTTCTTCCACCGCAGCTTTTTCCAATTCTTCGCGCTGCGAAATCTCGTCACTTGAAATTCTGAACAATGCTCGCGCGTGGGGCCAGGCAGGCGATTCAACCGGCGCTGTATTGCGTTGCTCCCGATAGCAAGCTCGCCCCAACACTGTCTGCCCAAAACTCTCTTTCTTTGAGGTGAGTACGGGCGGTTCGATTTCACGAAACGTTGACCGCTGCATGCGAGAAACCGCGTCGCCGGGTGCGGTCAGCGGGTGCCAGAGTGTTGCGATTTCTCTCGCTGTCAGCACGAATCCGCGACGCCGTCGATGGTCATGCTTTTGCTCGACGAAACTCGCTTCCTTATTAAACCGTGCCAGTGCGGCCAGGATTTCTCGGTATCGTCGTTTGGCGATTTGTTCCGGGGCGTTTGTCTCAATGCGAACCGTTAGGAAACATTCAAATATCGGTTCGCGAGTTTTCGCTTTCGTATCAGTGCCCATTGATCGTTTGGCCATCACCCCGATCGCTCTACCGAATAGTCGAACGGCAGTGCGAGGATGTGCCGTTGTGAGAATATACAGTTTTCGTAGCCGTCGGCTTCGAAATCCTCTCAGTAAACGCACCGCAGTGCGTTCGGCGGATCGAAACCTACGGGGCGTCGGTCGACGCAATTCCAATGCAAGCGAACAGTTCAGTCGTCCTGATGGCCCTGTTCGTAGTGCTGCCAGTAAGCCAGCCATTGGGTCCGTAAACCTCTGATCCACAGAGTCGCGGAATTCGTCGAAATCACGAATGGGAAGCACATCGGGGCGTAAGCCTATCGCGAATTTGTATTTGGTAGATTCCGCGGTTCTGGCAGTGATCTTCCTGGCGGTCGTGCCGGGATACGCATCCTGAAACTCATGCAGAAAATAGGATCTCAGGTGAGCAGAAAGATCTGCGGCAAGACGAACGCTTCCGTCGTTCGATTCCATGTTTAACGTCACGACGTCATGTTGCCGCATGGCTTCGCGAAGCGACAGCAACAATGACTCGGTATAAGCCGGTCCTCTTGTGTTGCCGACTAGTGTGCAGATTTCAATCACGTGTTTAAATAGTTTCGCTTTACCCGCCCCGCTTCGAAGGTCTCCACGGAGCGGGCCCGCGGTGCCCATGTTCCGTTTATGGCTCCATCGTTCCGGGACTTACGACGTATCTGTGTCATTTTCGTCTGAACTACCGGCGCAACGCCACTGCTGTCGACAGCGCTGACGAATGCCTGGCGAGGAAAAATGGATGACCGCTCGATCACGATCTCTGCATTGATAAGGAAGGGCTTCCTACGGGCTTTTACGTTATCACAACACAGCAGCAGGCGTCATGAAAGTTGGTCTCTTTTTAAAACTGGTTGAGGATGTCGGCAGGATGGTTCTTTTGAGAAAACGATGGTCGTTCAATACTGGGTGAGTGAACGGATCAGTTTGCAGGAAATCATTGAGGCTGCTGCCGACAAATACCGTTCGTTCGCGGTTTGAGGTGACGGAGTCTGCCATCGTCAGGATGTTTTCTACGCGAGCGTGGCTGCGTGTCGTGAGGAAAATCACGACGTAACGCCGTGGGTCATTCTCAGAAAACTGTGAATTATGAGCATCATATCCTCGGAGTTTTCGTTTGATTGACTCTACGTCGGCGTTAGTTTTGACTCGTTCCGTACCGTTGTCGAGTTCCAGCACGAAGTTGAATTTCTGATGCGTGCGGGTCACCAGTTGAAAAGCGGCGTCGGGATACACTGTGAAGCCACCAGCAGTAAGGCGAACGCTGTTCTCGCGAGCAAATTGCTGCATCGCAATGCCGTGACCGTGACTCGATATGGCCAAGTGGACGATCGATTCCGCCAACGCATGTGTATGATGGTGATGACCGTGGCTGACCTCTTCAAAGAATCGTCGTCGTGGCAACGGCGCGTCTTCCCCATGCAGCAGCCGGTAGCCTTCACGAGTCAGCTTCGCGTATTTTGGAGACCTTCCGTCAGTCACCATGGCGTATGGCCATGACCGAAGCAGACCAGCCGACGATAATGAACGCAATCGGCGGCGAAGATTGTGTTCGTCGGTAAACGGCATCGAGAACGTTTGGCTCAAGCGGCAGAGCTGCGTCGGCGTGAGTGGAGTCTGTTCAATCGCCGTGAGTATTTCAAAATCCCGAGGGCCGATCTTCGTGCTGAATCTTTTTGTCATGTTTGAATACGAAGTGTAGCATGGCGGCATCTTACTTCCGCTTGCATGCCTCCTGGAAACTCTGGCTACATTAACGACGTCGATGACCTGATCGCTCAAACAAGCGTCGAACAGGTGTTGACGTATTTTGGAAAACCGTTGCCGTCAACATCCACAGGCGAACATCGCATGGGATGCGTTTTCAACGACGACTGCTCGGATAGTCAATACGGCAATTTGACGGTGCGATTAGATGACGCGGTGAATCGAATATTCTGTCACTCGTGTGGAGTGCGGGGCAATTTGCTGACGCTTCTGCACGGACTGGAACATCATCAGCCGCCCGCTGGCGGCAGGTTGCGAGGTGAAGAATTCAAAGCGGCAGTTGCCAAACTCCGCGAAATCGCCGGGCAATCCGAACTTTCATCGGTACCAAGTCGGGAAATCAAATCGGCAATTGTCGAATCCCCTGCTCCTAAACACGTCAACGTCCCGCTCCTGAGACACGACAAAGAAGCGGCTCGCGACCTTGCCGATCTGTTTGAGGAATTGATTGTAGATGTTGCGGGAATGAGTCCGGAGGCCGCCCAATATGTTCGTAAACGCCCGTGGCTGACACCTGAACTTATGAAGAAGTGGGGCGTTGGTTGGATCCCGGGCAACGGTCGTTCGTTGTTTCGTAAATCGTATTTGGTCTATACGCACCGAAACGAACGTGGGGAAGTGCTGAGCTATTCTGGTCGCGATCTCCACTTTGACAAGAAGTGGTTGAAGTGGATCAAGGATGGTAAACCAGAAGGCAAAAAGCCGAACAAGCACCGGTACGTGAGTGGTTTTCACAAGGGACAGGAATTGTTCGGCGGTCAGGCCGGTCGTGTCAACGAACCGAACGTTGCTGAATCACTCAGCAAAAGATGTGTTGTTGTTGTCGAAGGAATGAACGAAGTTTTGAGGATGGAAACGCTCGGGGTCGCTGCCATCGCGATTACCAGCAACAAGGCCACGGATAAGCAAGTCGAAAAGCTGGTTCGATTCGCAAAGCAAGCTGGCAAGAATCGAATCGTTCTGCTGCCGGATTGTGACGATGAAGGTGAAGCCGGATTCAAGACACTGCTCTGGAAACTAGCGGAGCGACGTGTCGACGTACGACTCGGCTGCTCATCCACGATGTTCGATGGTCAGTTTCAGGGGCGTCAGCCCGAAGACTTCAGCGACGACGACTGGGAGACGATCAACGGCCACTTATAGGATGTCGCTGGCCGCTCATGTTGCGCCCACCTGTGTCACCAAGCGTTACGGCGTCGTGCCGCTTCAGTCGTCATTTCGACGACAGATTCTGGTGTTTCGATCGACCTCATCTGAATCGCTTCGAAATGCTCTCGGTTTGTCGGACCGAGGCGCTTTGACAACAGTCGTTTTTCAGCATGAAACGACTGAGACCTTTCACACAGCTGAAGGGGGAAATGCAGCAAAAGTCGCTGAAAGCTGCCACGCAAAAAATCTTGTCGGAGCTGGATGGTGCGGATTTGTTGTCTATGTCCGAGTTGGAAATGCCCAAGCAAAAAGAAGTTAGAGCGATTCAAATAGACTGACAACTGAGATTGAAGCAGAAATTCAACGCCTGCAACGGAAAGCAAGGCAACGCTAGCTGTCTCTATGATGCCGATTCACTCAAACACAACTCCTAGTCCACAATCGCATGAAATAACCTGAACGTCAGATTGGCATGCGATGTGGTGTTCCACCATGCTTGGGGAACACCCTTCATTTGCAGGGCAACAGGTTTACCCTCGGCATCTAAGCACTTTGTCGGCTTCCCACCAGACGCGAGCGTCACTCGATCTTTGCTCTGACTAAGGTTCATGTTTGCGAGATCAATTTTGAAAGTTACGTGGCCATCAGTACTGTCATTCTCCAGCGGAGTCAACGAAATTGCGTCGTCCCCGAGGCTCAGCAGTGTGTCTTCATCAAAGAGCCGCACGACGAATTGGAGATGGGTGACCGCTGTATTTTGAATCACATGATAAACTTGGTATGGCTCCGGACCGACCCGCTTTCCTGTGGCCCCCGTCCATTCCTGTAATGTGCGCTCACGATATGTTTTTGCTCCAACCATTAGCTCATCAGCCAGCTCAATAATCTCGACCTTCAAATACGGATCAAACCGACCCAATCGGAATCTGCTCGCAAGACCATTCTCGATTGATAGTTTTTCGACACGCATCGAAAAAGCAGAAAACGGGGTCTCAAACTTTTCGACGGTTGTAATCTGATTGGCAGGAGCGGTCCCCATGCTATCGGAATAGAGTTTTCCCGGTAGGCTATTTGAACTCAGCAATTCAATCAGTGGCGTCACAATGGGTGTGAGCCCGGCGATTGCCATACAAACCTCACCGATTGCAATCGTAGCGGACGGCTGAGAAAAACGTTGAACTGCAAATGCAATACTAGCCGCGATGTTTCCCGCAAGAGATTCGGTACTCCCGCTGCCGGGGCCTTTCCAGTGACCATCGTGATGATCTGCCCGGTGCCCGCTACTGTCAGTTGCTGAGCCCTCAATATGAAGCCACATGAAGATATAAGTCAGCAGGTCGAGTGCATCGGCCAGCTCCCGCTGCTCAAGAGGCGACAATGACGGGGCTTTTAGTTCACTCTGTTGCGCCTTGTTCCAACCTGCTGCAGCGATCCACGCGTCTATCGTCGCGAGTAATTCATGGCAACCTACAAACGCAGCAATGTAGCCTTCGTCCCAGCTTGTGGTCCTTACACCTGTAATAGGCGGGTCGGTCAGTTTGCGGTCCTGATGATCCAGATGGTGAGTGTCATGGGTCGGATGGTTGTCGGGAACTACAATTCCCTGATCCGGGTGATATGCCCCGGTGACTATCGGCGATAGGCCAGCAAAACTCTGCAACGGTGATCGTCGATTGTACGTGGTAAGGAAACTGGCCTCAGTATCGGCGGCGGTTTTTACTTTGACTGGTGGCAGCGAAGCAGAAAATGTTGAGTGACTACAAAAATCCTGCGTGGCGTGCAGCGTGACACCAATTGCAACCAGAATCTTCCGGCCGACTTCCTTTGCGTTGGCAGTTGAGTCGACACTGTCAATTTCGCGTTTCAGATTCGCTAGAATCTGATGGCGATAACCCTCTACCTCTGAATTTTTGAACAGATTGTCAAAATGGAGTTTGGACGCATTAACTGCTCTTTCTGCTAGAGATTTTGGTATTCCGCCTTGCTGTTTCAACACATCCAATGCTGGTTTGACAGCATCTGAAGTTGCAAAATTGCCGATAACGTCGGTCATCCCGTTGCCAAAAAGGGCGAGCTGACACGCAAGAGGGCTGAAGCCCCGCTCTGACATTACGATCTCGCTAAGATCAAAATGATAACCGATATCCATGCCTATTCCTTTGCGTTCTGTTTCATCAACTCTGGGTTACGCTGTGGGCCGA
>CAYZYB010000211.1:0-7329 GCA_964481505.1 uncultured Planctomycetaceae bacterium
GATTTCATCCCTCGGGCTGAATTCGAAAATCTATACGTTCGCGCGAGCCATGAATGGCGATATCGACAAAGCCGTCGAATGCGGTGCTCAGGGTGTGATCATTGAAGTTCCCATCGGTTATCCCAAGCTAAAGTACCAGTTCAACTGGACGTGGGAAAAGGTGCTGGAAAAAAGTGCCGACGTCATCAATTATGCAAAGGACAAAGGCCTGCACGCTGTGTTCTTCCCGTACGATACGACTCGAGCACGCGAAGATGACCTCACCAACCTGCTCGAAGGCATCATGAAAAACTCTGCACCGGATTCGGTCGGCGTTGTCGACACGATGGGCTGTGCCACACCGGAAGCCATCAAGTATCTGGTGAAAATGGTCAACGGCCTGACGGGCCTTCCGGTCGAAATTCACACGCACAATGACTTCGGCATGGCGGTCGCCACAGAACTGGCGGCCATCACAGTTGGATCGAATTGTGTTCACAGTTGTGTCGGTGGACTCGGCGAACGAACGGGCAATGCTCCGATCGAAGAACTGATCCTTGGCATGGAATTGCTGTACGGTTGCAAGTCGAAGTACAATCTGGCCAAGCTACCGGAACTCGGCGAACTTTTGACCGGTATCACAGGCATTCCAACAGCGCTGAACAAACCGATCTTTGGAGCTCGCAACTTCACCCGCGAATCCGGAATCGGCGTCAATCTGGTTGTCGAAAAACCTCTGGCCATGTTCGGCACTCATCCGAAACTCACCGGTCGAACTGGTGATATTGTGCTGGGTAAGAAAAGCGGCAAGGCTTCGATTGCCTACAAGCTGGATGAACTGGGAATCGCCGACATCGGCGACGAGGCGTCTGCCGAATTGCTCGCTCAGGTAAAGCAGGCGGGTATCGCCAAGAAGGGTGTGCTGACCGACGACGAATTCAAATCTTTATTGCACGGAGTCCTGCAGGCAGCGGGATAAATCAAGCAGCATATGCAGCGCGGCGGTCCGCGCCGTGACACCTCGACGGAGACCGTCGAGCGACAGACAATCTATGGCGAGAACACCAACGAGGATATCTTCATGAACTACGGCATGATCATCGGAGTCCTGCTTTACGAAGTCGTCATCATTGGCGGCATCGGCTATTGGCTTTTCAAAAAGGACGCCGGCAAGGAACACGCCGAAGGCGAATTCGCGCTTGGTGGTCGAGACCTGCCGACTCCCGTGCTTGCCGTCACATTGGCGCTAACCGTGCTGGGGGCCGCTCATATTCTGGGCGTCTTCGAAATGACCTGGGGCATGGGAGCCGCCGCTGTCTGGTTCAGTATTGCTCACGTAATTTTGCTGGTGCTTGTGTGTACCAGTACCGGCCTGTGGTTTCGCCGCCTTGGCCTGACCACGGTGCCTCAAGTGCTGCAAAAGTTCTTCAGCGCCGAACTGGAACTCGTAGTATCGTGTGTGATGGCGGGAGTCATCTTCGGAATTCTCACGCTGGAAGCTCAGGGTTTGGGCATCGTAATCGCTGCGATGACCGGATGGAGTATCCAGCAGGCCGCGGTCGTCGGCAGTATCATTGGTATCTTTTACGTTGTCCTGGCTGGGATGAAAGAAGTCGGTTGGATCAACCTGTTCAACGCGATCATTCTTTACGCCGGAGTCATTCTGGCCGTCATCTTTGTGGCGATGAAACTGCCTGGTGGCAACTACGATAGTGTGCAGAAATTCTACATCGACAACGATCAGGAATTCATGCTCAGCATCTTCGGCACGCCCACCATTCTCAGCACGTTTGCGTTAAGCGTCACCGTGGCTGTTGTGTTCAGTCAGGGCATCAGTCAGATGCTGCTGCAGCCAGCCATGTCAGCCAAAAGCGAAGCCTCGATTAAGAAGGCTCTGTGGATTGCGGCCCCGGTTAACGGACTGTTTGGAGTCTTCATCGTGGTTCTAGGCTTAACCGCGAAGGCTCACCCGGTTTACGGTGCTATGAATCCCAAAGCCGCAGCAATGGAAATGCTGGTGGGTCTTCTGCCCGGCTGGCTTTCCACCATTCTGTTGGCCGCGTTTCTGGCGGCGATCCTTTCGACCTTCGCCATGACGTCTCTGGCACCCGCCACGATCTTCAGCATGAACATCTACAAGGGCCTGTTCAATCCGGCCGCTGATGACAAGCAGGTTGCAAAGGTCACTCGCATTACGATTGTCGTTCTGGCCATTATTGCGATGTGCATCGCGGCTTACCTGCCGCCGATTCTTGCGGCAATCACCTGGCTGTTCTCGTGGCTGATCCCGGTGTTCTGGATTGTCGTCTTCGGTTTCCTGTGGAAACGCAGCACGGCGGCCGCCTTCCTGACACTTGTATCGGCATGGGTTGTAAATTCGCTGTGGTCGTTCACGTCATTGCCCGCCATGTGCGGAATCACAGAAAAACCGGGAGACTTCAACGCCTATGTGACGTTGGCGGTGACCCTGCTGGTCGGCGTCACAGCAACTGCGATGCTGCCGGGTGAAAAAGGCTATTTCAAGTCCGAAGAATATCTCACAAATCACCCTGCGACGTAGTTTGAATTTGATTGTCATTGTCACAGAGTTCGCTGAGTGACAACCATTTGCTCAGCGAGCTTTCCCTTAGAAAGCAAACACATGTTTTGGAATATCTTTCTCACCAGCGCTGGGCTGATTTTGGGGATCCTGATCGCCGGAACGATCATCAGCGGTCTGTTGTCCAAACGAAACTAATCGACGCAATTCCGCCGCTGGACACACAGCGCGAAAGGTCAGAAATCTATGTTCAAGTTTCTCGCACAGGCAACAACAGTCCTCGCTCAGACAGCGCCCCTTGAACCGCCACCTCCTGCATCCGACCCTGGCCAGGTCACAACGGCATGGATGGCAGGTGTCGTCGGAATCATGTTGTTGTTCGGAGTGATCGCCTTCGTCGGCTACCTTCGAAAGCCCGCTGAGACTGCTCAGACAGAGTAGTCTGGAAGTCAGATCGTAGGCGATATCCGTTGGGCTTAACGGCGGCGGCAGCGGAGCTGATCAGGGGCGAGTTGCTCCGGTAGATTCAGCGGTTGCGAAGGCTTTCGCGAGTCGATTGACGATCTCCGGGTGCTCATCAGCGACGTTCTTCTGTTCAGCAGGGTCTATCGACAGATCATAAAGCTCATTGCCTCGATCTTTGTCAGCGCCGTACCGGACAATCAACTTCCACTGCCCCGTACACACGGCGACCGAGCTGTCTTTGCCGTTACCCAGAATGAAGATCGCGTCGCGGCCGGAAACTGTTTCTTCCGTACCAAGCAGCACGGGCAGCAGGCTGAACGAATCTTCGGCGGCGTCTGACGGCAGATCTCCACCTGCAACATCCGCGGCTGTGGCGAATAGGTCTGTCATTGTGATCGTACAATCAGACTTAGACCCTGCAGCAATTCGACCGGGCCATCGAGCGATAAAGGGAATTCGGTGACCGCCTTCGTAGGCATACCCTTTTCCGTCGCGCCATTGTCCGTTTGTGACGTGCCCCAGCTTTTTTGCGTCTGCTTTAGCCGACTTAAACTTCCGTCGTATGTCGCCGGAATCGTCAGCGAGATTCAAGTGGACGCCCTGAGTGCCTCTGAAGTCTTTCGGGGTGGAACCATTGTCACTGGTGAAAATCACGAGCGTCTTCTGAGCCAATTGCAGCTCGTCAAGTGTGCCAAGAATCTCGCCGACGTGTGAATCAAGTTCCTGAACGTGATCGCCGAACAGTCCGGCTTTGCTGGATCCACGAAACTCCGCAGCGGGGGTTACATGGGTGTGAGGAGCACACGGAGTGAAGTACAGAAAGAACGGCTTTTGAGCGTTCCGGCGAATGAAGTCGACAGCTTTCGCGGTCAACGTGCTGTCAACCTGATCCTCAACGCGCGGCTTCGCTAATCCTTCAGGGAAATCGCGTCCCTTTACAATGCGATATTCTTCGCCAGGCTTGCGGCCGACCAGATCATGGTCTTCGATGAAGGCTCGCGTGGAGTCGTTGTGATTCGACGGCACGCCAAAGTGGTAGTCGAATCCGACTTCCAGCGGCCCGGTAATTGGCGGTTTGTTCCAGTCTTTGCTGTAGCCCAGATGCCATTTCCCGACCGCCGCTGACGTGTATCCGGCACCTTTCAGAAACGAGGCCAGTGTGGTTTGGCCGGGGTCGAGTCGATAGCCGTTTCCTTTTCTATGCAACCGCCAGGGAGCGCGCCCGGTCAGCAGTCCGTAACGAGAAGGCGAACACAGCGACGCTGCGGAATGAGCGTCCTTGAAACGCATGCCCTGGCTGGCCAGCCGGTCGATATTCGGCGTGTTGATCTTTGTCGCTCCGTAACAGCTGACGTCTCCGTAACCAAGATCGTCCGCAAAGATGACAACGATGTTTGGCTTCGAAACCGGTTCCACGGTCGCGGCAAATGCCTCGCCGAAGAAGTCCGCAGCGACGATCATGGCAATGGCTGTGATTCTCAGTTTGTTCATACCGGCGTGTGTTCCTAAGGTTGCTCGAATCGGCCCATCATCCCAGACAGAAAACTGTTTTCGAGGCCCATTCTACACTATACTGCGTCTGCAGCGACTTCCGACGCAAACGGAAATACGTGCATCACTTCAGGTTTATCAAGCAAATTTCATCTCACACGAAGGTACTAAAAGGATCATGAATTCACTTCGCGACGTTGTGACTTCTTGTGAGATAGCATCAAAAAATATCTCGATTACGCCGGATCAACCAATAAGACCGTTCATGCGAATCACAGCCATCGCGATTCTGCTGATATGCGCAGAAAGCTCTATTGCGATGGACGAATTTGTCCATCCAGGGGTCGCTCACAGCCACAAAAAGATCACCTTCACGAAGAAAAAGATCGAAGCCGGTGAACAGCCGTGGCTGAATGCATGGAAAGGACTCAAGGGCACTCGGTATGCGTCTCTGGACTATAAACCTCAGCCAATGCCGCACGTTGAACGTGGCGCCTACAACGACCCCGATGTTGGTTCATCCGAATTCAGCGACGACGGGCGAGCGGCCTATTACCACGCGATTTGCTGGGCACTTTCTGACGAGCAGGCTCATGCAGCAAAAGCGGTCGACATCATCAACGCGTGGTCCAAAACTCTTAAATCGATCAGCAATCACGATGCAAAATTGCTGATCGGAATGAGCGGCTACCACTATTGTATTGCTGCTGAGCTGCTGAAGCACACGGCGGGCAATTGGCCGACGGACGAACAGGCTCGGTTCGAAAAGATGCTCCGGGAAATTTGGTATCCGGTGATCAAAGACTTCTACCCGACCGCCAACGGCAACTGGGATGCGTCGATGTTACAGGTCATGATCGCGATGGGAGTCTTTCTTGATGATCGTGAGATGTTCGACCGAGCGAAAGACTATTTCCTGAGTGGTCGCGGCAACGGAACGATCGGCAACTACTTCCTGGAAACCGGACAGTGCCAGGAAAGCGGCCGCGACCAGGCGCACACGCAGATGGGATTGGAATTTCTCGCCAACACGTGCGAAACCGCCTGGATTCAGAACGTCGATCTCTACGCAGCACTCGACAATCGACTGCTTCGAGGCTTCGAATACACGGCGATGTACAATCTCGGAATGGACGTCCCGTATGAACCCTACAGAAGTGTCGAAGGACGATATCACTACAAGAAAATCTCGAACAATTCTCGCGGACGGCTTCGCCCGATGTACGAACGAGTCTTGAATCACTATCAAACTCGCAAAGGATTAGAAGCACCGTTCACTGAAAAGGCGGCCTTCAAACTTCGCAACAATCAGCTGGACGATCGCGGCGATCAAAACCAACGCAGTCGTGACGGTCGAATTCGAAACGGACGCAGCCGAAACGGACGCGATGGTCAGCGTCGCCGAGGCCGCTCAACATCGTCATACCTGGACACACTAATGTACGCGTCCCAGCGTGCTACAGCCTCGGCGGTGGAATAAATCTCACGCTGACTGCTTTTCATACTCGATCGAAATATCAAATGACACTCCGAATCCTATCCCGACTTTTCGCTATCGTTGCGATGATTTTTTGTCATGTTGCGTTTCGCCAGATTTGTGTCTGCGCGGATAGCTTGACGAATCTTCCGGCAGAGCGAGCTGTTACACACCAGGTCCAGACCGCGGAGCAGATCCACGCGTTGATCACTTCGGGAAAAATCTCGCCGGGAGATACCGTTGTCTGGGCGAACGGTGATTACTCTGATGTGACGCTCAAACTGGACGGTGTCAATGGAACGCCGTCGGCTCCGATTCGTCTTCGAACCGCAACGCCTGGTGGAGTGAAGTTGCGTGGCGAGTCCAGGTTTCACATTGGAGTTCAATGGTGGGTTATTGAAGGCTTTCACTTTGCGGGACAGGACGGTCAGTTCAACAGCTACAATACCGTGGAGTTGCGTGGCCGCAACAATGTAGGCGCTCAGCACGTGCGTTTGACGGACTGCGCCTTCACAAATCTGACTCCCGAAGACAGTTCATCGAAGTGGATTCAGATTTTCGGCAGACACAACACCATCGATCATTGTTTCTTCAGCGGCAAGAGCAGCCGCGGTGCTCTCATCACGGTCGAACTTGGTTATCTGAGTGACAGTGAGACGGCAGAACACCGGATCGCGTGGAATCATTTCGCCAACTTCGCTCCACAGGACGGCACGGATAACGAAACCATTCGCATCGGTTCCAGTTCAGACCAGCACAAGCCCGCGACTTGCGTCGTCGAGCGAAACCTTTTCACTCGGTGCAATGGCGAGAACGAAATCATCACCAACAAGTCCGGCTTCAATACGTTTCGCTCGAATACATTCCGTCAATGCAGCGGTGCCCTGGTGCTTCGGCATGGACATCATGCTCGAGTTGAAGGCAACTACTTCATTGGCGCCGGAGCCGACGATGCGGGAGGCATCCGTGTTTCTGACAGTCATCATGTTATCGTTAATAACTATCTGCAGGACCTGACCGGCACAACATGGAACGCTGCGTTCTCGATTCTTGGCGGAAAAAAAGTCTCCGGCCAGGCCAGTAGCGGCTACCAGGCGGTCGACGGGATCCTGGTGGCGCACAATACCATCATCAACTGCAAACGCAGCATCTTTTTCAACGACGAAAAAGGATCCCGAGCGCCGACCGGTGTGATGGCAAACAATCTTGTCGTTAGCGAGTCTTCTCCGTTGATCATGGAGAACCTGGCGGTAGATAAAATAGCATGGGATGGCAACCTCTTTCACGGTGGAACCATTGGTGCCGATGTTACCGCGATTGACTCAGACCCTCAGCTAAAAGAATCGGACGGACTGTTAAGGCCAGCTTCCTCGGGACC
>CAYZYB010000212.1:0-7320 GCA_964481505.1 uncultured Planctomycetaceae bacterium
CAGTGGAAGGGCTTCGGTGAAGTTCCTGACGGGCCGGTGGATCATCAGTTTTCCCTGTTGGCAGCTCATGGGATGGACGGAAAGCTGATCGCCGCTTTGGGCAACTACGCTTGCCACGCCACAACAGAAACCGGTGCCATGAATTCGATCAGCGGTGACTGGCCGGGCATTGCTTCTGATCTGATCGAAGCCAACAATCCTGGGGCTGTCGCTTTGGTCGCCATCGGTTGCGGCGCCGATTCGAATCCATCGCCACGGGGAACTCACGAATTGTCGCAGCAGCACGGCCGCGCGGTGGCTGACGAAGTACAACGCCTGCTTGCGAAACCACGAGATGACATTCGACTTTCGGATGCGCCGGCGTCGCAACTGATGAAGGCCACTTCCGCAAATCCCGTCTGTCGCATGACGGAACTCGATCTACCACTTGGACCACTGCCAAACCGCGAAGAATGGGAACAGAAAGCAAAGCAGCCAGCTCATGCCGGTGTCCACGGCCGGCACTATCTGAATATGCTGAAACGTGGAGAATCAATTCCGACGGTGGTGCCTCGTTATCCAGTGCAGACCTGGTGCTTCGGAGACGATCTTGCGATGGTGTTTCTGGCGGGCGAAGTGGTGGTGGACTATTCCATTCGACTGAATGAAATGTTCGACAGTGACCGATTGTGGGTTAACGCATACAGCAACGATGTCCCATGCTACATCGCGTCAAAACGCATTCTTCGTGAAGGCGGCTATGAAGCGGATCGGTCAATGGTGTATTACGCTCAACCCACGCGATTGGCGCCCCAGGCCGAAGATGTGATCTGCGACTCTGTGCAGAAACTCCTGCCAAACAACTTCTATTCTAAAGAACTACAGGCCAATTTTCCCGGGCCGAAAACTCCGGAAGAATCACTGTCGTGCATTACCACGAAACCGGGGCTGCGCGTGGAACTGTTTGCTGCCGAACCGCTGATTCAGGATCCCGTAGCCTTCGATTGGGATACCGAAGGACGACTGTGGGTTGTTGAAATGGGCGATTACCCCTCCGGCACGGATCAGCAGGAAGGGCAGGACAATGCCGGAGGGCGAGTGCGTGTGGTGGACAAGTCTGGTGACAGACCGAAAGCCGTTACGTTTCTGGAAGGCCTGTCGTTTCCCAACGGCATTCATCGCTGGAGAAACGGTGTGATAATCACTTGCGCGCCGGAAATCATTTACGCCGAAGATGTTGATGGTGACTTCAAAGCCGACATCCGGAAGGTGCTATACCGTGGCTTCGTCGAAGGCAATCAGCAGCACCGCGTCAACGGTTTGCGGTACGGGCTGGACAACTGGCTGCATATCGCAAACGGCGACAGCGGTGGCGACATAACAGTAGTGGATGCATTAGTCGCGGCGGCCCCGGAAAACCGCGATCTATGGTGGAAGGGAGCTCTGTTTCAAGGGCAAACCGGCAGCATTAACGGTCGTGATGCGCGTTTGCGACCGGATGAAGGGATACTCGATCCAACATTCGGACGCACGCAGTTTTGTCGCGAACGCGATGATTGGGGCAACTGGTTCGGCAACAATAATTCGAATCCGTTGTGGCAGTACATTGGAGAAGATCGCTGGTTTCGTGATGATTTTGCAACGCCGTCACGGACAAAAGTAGACGTGCCCGAGGTCGCCGGAGCAGCTCCCGTGTTTCCGACGAGCCGTAGACTGAGTCGCTTTAACGACTTCGATAAAGTCAATCGCTTTACGTCGGCCTGCAGTTCCATGATCTATCGAGACAAATTCCTCGGGCAGCAGTTCTATGGCAATGCGTTCGTCTGCGAGCCGGTTCACAATCTGGTTTCTCGGCTGAGACTCTCAGCGAAAGGCCTGACATTCAGCGGGACACGTGCCAAAGACGAACAGGATTCCGAGTTCTTTGCATCCAGTGATACATGGACGCGTCCAACAATGATCCGAACCGGCCCGGATGGAGCGCTGTGGATCGCGGACATGTACCGCCAGGTGATCGAACACCCGGAATGGATTCCCGCCGAAGCGCAGCGCAAATTGAATCTGCAGGGAGGTTCAGATCGCGGACGAATTTATCGCATCGTGCCGACCGGGGAGTGTTGCCAGGAAGGCACTCCCGACGCCGACCAGCAACCGAGCGATGAACCCGAAGAAGGAGATACGGTCAAAACTTCGCCCGCTCCGATCCCGGAATTACGCGCTTGGTTTGGAGACTCCAACAGCAACATAAGCAGCGATGAGCTCATCCTGCGTCTTGCCAGTCCCAACGGATGGTGGCGTGATACAGCTCAGAGGCTGCTGATCCACCGCGGCCAGGACGCCACGACCATCGACAAACTTCGGAAGATGCTCAAACAACACAAATCGCCGCTAGCCCGACTGCATGCTTTGTGCACAGCCTGCGAACTGGCTCCTGAAAATACGGAACTGATTCGCATTGGCTTGAATGATGCCCATCCAGGTGTGCAGCGTCATGCCCTTCGCCTCAGCGAGACCGCCTTGAAAGCTGCGAACGCTTTGATCGTTGAAGAGGTCATGAAACTGTCTACCAGCAAGGACAGGCACGTTTTGTTACAGCTGGCGCACTTGTTCTCTGTCTTGCCGGAATCCGATTCCGCCGCGCTGTTGCCAGGCTTTCTCAGCAGCGTCCAACACTTCGACGACATTGCATCCGTTGCGCTGCACGCCGTCACTCCATCGAATGCGATTGCTGTGCTCGATGGCCTTGAAGCATTGGATGCAGGCGATGCTGACTTTCTGCTGTCACGGGAACTCAGAAATTCCATGGGCCTGCTGATTGGGCAGAGATTGAATGCCGAGCAACTTACACGCTTTTTCAACGCCCGATTAACGAGCGAAGTTCTTGCCGACGCAACAATCCAGGACCAGGGGTTCCTGGCAAGTACTTTGGAACGCGTGCGGCGGCGTCCCGACGTTTGGAAGGGTATTACGAACGCAACGGCCCTGGCTTCGACATGGAAAGCGTTGCGTAAATACGCAGGACAGCAATTGGCGGCGGCGAATTCAGACGAATCCACCATCACTTCAATGCGCCTGCTGTCTTCTGCGCCGCATCTGGAGAGACAAGATATTGACGCGATCGGTAATTCGGTCGCCCCCCTGAAGTCACCAGCCATACAGGCGGCAGCCGTGCACGCGTTGATGGTAAGCGGGCACGCTGCGGTCCCCGAAACACTGCTGTCCCTTTGGCCGAAGCAAACTCCATCAACGCGATCGAAAATCGTCAATGCACTGATCAGTCGGTCATCGTGGACGAAGCAGTTATTGCTGGCCATTGAGCAGAAGGAGTTATCCATCACAGACCTTTCTGCAACGGTGCGTGAACAATTGCTGCATTCGAACGACGACAACGTGCGCAACATGGCAAAGCGGCTGCTCGGCGAAGAAACACTGTCCCCGCGAAGCGAAGTTGTGAGTCGCCTGTTGCCGGACGTAATAAAAACGGACGCCGACGCTGCCGCGGGGAAGACGATTTTTGAAAAACGTTGTGCCGTCTGCCATCGCCTGCAAAATGTCGGCAAAGCAATCGGAGCAGATCTGTCGGCTGTGAAAAACAGGTCAACACAATCAATGCTGACGGCAATTCTTGATCCGAACAAAGCCGTCGAAACAAAGTTCCTGGGATATTCAATACTGACTATCAACGGAGTGAACCACAACGGAATGTTGCTGAACGAATCCGGCAGCAGCGTTACCCTGATCGGAACAGATGGGAAGCAAAAGGTTGTTCCGCGAAGCGAAATCGAAGAACTCATCTGCAACCAGCGGTCGTTGATGCCGGAAGGCTTTGAAAAGGACTTGTCGGTTCAGGATCTGGCCAATGTGATTGCATTTGTGCAGTCATCCGGGGTTCGGTGGAAACAGTTCGAAGGAAATTCACCGCAAACTGTCTTTGCGAATCCCGATGGAACGATCATCCTTAAAGCGAGTGCGGCCGAGATCTATGGGCCAAGTCTGGTGTTCGAAGCCGAACATCAGAATCTCGGCTGGTGGAGTTCGACGGATGATCTGTCTGTTTGGACGATCGATGTTCCGCAATCCGGGCACTGGACAGTTCAGGTTGAGTACGCCTGCCACAACGAGACGGCCGGAGGCCTGATAAAGCTGGTCAGTAGCGGGCGGTTATTGAGTGGGCGAGTTCCGGGGACGGGGACGTGGGAAGATTACCGCACGTGGACCGTTGGCCAGATTGATCTGCGTCGCGGCTCGAGGCAATTAACAGTCACGGCGCCTGAGAAGCCTCGGTCAGCGTTGATCGATCTGCGCTCGATCCGCCTGGTGCCGCCGAAGTAAGCAACGCAGCATGGCTTAGTCGCCAGCGGAAAAGTATCCGTCAACAGGAAGAGCGATAAACACTGCGACACACTGCAGCGCCGAACGATAGTGGACTTCGTCAGGACTCAAGTGCTTTAAACTGCGCCGGAGTCAGTTTGTGCGTTGCGCTATCAACGTTGCGACGGCGGCGTCTGCCGGTTGCCGTTGCCGACGTTCCATGTGGACGGTAATGTCTGTCGATGTTCCGTCGCCAAAAATCCAGATTTCCTGTACCAACTGTGCGGAGATCACGCGAATCTTTCGGTCAGGGTTTCCCATAACTTTGATGACCTGCGATGCCTTCATTCCCACCTCGATCCGACCATCTCGCATGGCCAGTTCGATATCGCCTTCGGGCAGGTTGGAAATGTCTTCCGTTGTCAGCCATTCATTTTTGAGTCGACTCCAGCCAAAACTCTCGAGATCCTTAGCAATCGCGGTCGCTTCCTTTTTCAGTCTGTTCCTGTCAGCCTCCGTCCACGCGCGTTTTAACAGATCAATCGCCGCGTCCCGGTGAGCTGTTTTTTTCCAACGCTCGAATGCAAATCGATATTCGTTGGCCGTCGCCATGATGCCGTCGAGCTGTCCGTTATTTCGACGTTCGCTTTGAGCTTCTAGCCAGGCGTTGATCGCCGCGTCTGTTTCTTTTTGGCGACCGACGTCTGCCAGAAGTCCTTCGAGTTCTACGAATTGCTGGCGTGTAAGAAACGGAATACGTGTCAACCTGTGGTCAACAAACAGCTTTCGAACTCGATCGACTTCCTGAATTTCTTCCGGCAGCTCACGTGTGATCGCGTCGGCAATCTGCATGCCATTGCTGCCATCCGACTTTAGGCCAAGCAGCAATTCGGGCAGGCGAACGGTGCGAAAAAAGCGGCGATGCAGTTTGGTTCGTACCTTTGACTCCGCCGATTCGTATTCTCTAACGGCGTCTTTCAGGAACCTCTCTTCCAGATCGGCGTCGATTGTCGCTCGACTATCATCCCACCCCGGCAGCCGTTCCTGAATGGCTTTGACAACCTTCGCAGAATCGATTCCTTCCTTTCGACTCAAAGCCACAACGCTCTCAAAGCGAATCGCCTGCAGCTGTTCTTTGCCAATCGCCAATCGTTCGCCCGTCTTGACCAGAGCCATCAACTGGAAAGGATCTTTCGCAAACTGTTTACGCTGCAGCGCAAACGCGGAGGTGTTGTATTTTTGTATTTGCTTTTTAAGAAAATCGTCTCCGTAGAAGTCGGCAATCGACACGTATTCTTCAGTCAACGAATACCATTGCTCCGGTTTGCCGGGCCCCAGTTTTTCGATTCTTGCGGCCAGCCGTTCGTGATCGGTTCTGCCGACAGCGATGCGAGAGACTTCCATGCTGTAGCGGGTCCCGCCCTTTCGAATCACGCCAGTCACCGTCATTCGCTGACCAGCTTTCAAACCCGACGGCAACGTTGTGGTGCGTGTTGAGGTGATCGGAATGTGCAATTTTGCCAGGCGAAACTGACGGGCAGCACGTCCTTCGTAGCGACCGCTGATATTCAGCGTTGTTTTCTCGCGCGACCAGACAGGCCACTTTTCCTGCTGTTGAAGCATCGACTGCACCGTGATGGTTTCCGCAGCAACTGCACCATGCAATGTAAACCATGCCAGGAGAATGAACGAAATCCTGCGGGGTGGCAACATTTGTTGTGTCTCTTAGCGGTCGTGATGAGAAGGGAATTAGAATTTGGCAGGCTTAGGTTGCCCGGGAATCCCGCCAGGACCTGGACTGATCGGCTGACTATTCTGTGGCGGTGGTGGTTGGTTCATCGGCTGCTGACCACCACCGCTCTGCGGGTTCATGTTCTGTTGAGAACTTCCGGCAGGAAAATTGTTTACCTGATTCGGTGGATTGCCCTGCGAGCCTCCGCCTGGGTTATTTTGCGGCACGTTCTGGTTTTGATTCTGCTGCCCCTGGGGATTTTCGGGCTGTTGATTGTTGTCGACACCTTCATTTATCTCAGCTTGCCCGGAATTATCCGGGACGTTCTGCTGCGGTGGCGATTGGGGAGCGAGCGTTAGAACAGACCCCGCATTAACGCGTTCTTCGTTCTTGATCATGGTTTCGATCCTGCCGAATCTTGTGTTGATGCGTTGTTCCGCGCTTTTTATCCCTTTCGGCAGTTCATTGAACATCTTGGGAATGTCGTCTCGGCTGGCGAACAGCAGCTCCTGCTTAATGTGATCTTTGGCAGATGCTGTTTCCTTCAATCGATCGATCATTGGCTGCAGCGTAGCAGACGTGGACTGGTTCAATTTTTCCCAATCAGCTGGGTTGACTCCCATGGTATTCGCGGTGCTTATTTTTGATTTGATATCAATCAGCACTTCGAGATCTTCAGCATCCTGAGCGAAGCTCTCCCGTCCGAACGCGAGCCACCCCAGCCCAAGCAGTACCAGGAGGAGAACGGCACCAACAGCTTTCGAATTCGCTTCGACCCAATCCAGCAGTCCGGTGAGGACTCCACGATCATCGTCGTCGTCCCAGTCGTCGTCGTCTTCAAACTCTTCTTCCTCGTCCTCGTCGTCTTCGAGGTCGTCATCATCTTCGTAATCTTCGTCGCGGGCCTTAGCGCGGCGACCACTGCCGCTTTTCCCTTTGGAACGCCGAGGCCGCGTGGGCTCCATGTCTTCATCGTCGTCGAAGGGAGAACCGCCACTGCTGAACTGATCGTCGTCGTCTTCATCGTCGCGACTAGAACGTCCGGAGCCCCGAAATAATTCAGGAAACTCCTCAGCCGGGTACCACTCTTTCTTGTCTTCAGAAACGTGATAGTGCCTGCTGAAACGACCTCGGCGCAGCAGCCCACGAATTCGATCTACTGTTAATGGGCCCTGAACGCGACCGCGGTTTCGAATCCAATATCGCCCCAAAGCAGAAACTCCTCACCCGGACCACTTCGCAACCATACATGCCAACGATTGTGTCATCGCACTGTCGCAAACGGATATGTTATCTTA
>CAYZYB010000213.1:0-7266 GCA_964481505.1 uncultured Planctomycetaceae bacterium
CTATCAGACAATGCATTGGCAGGGAGACGCAAATGGTTCTCTGCTGATGATTGATCAAACGCTGTTGCCGACAGAATTTCGGGAAATCGAATGCGGCAGCGTCGAAGCTATCTGGGAGGCGATCAAAGTTCTGCGTGTTCGTGGCGCCCCTGCCATCGGCGTGGCGGCGGCATACGGCGTTGTGACTGGTGTGCAGAGTGAACGTGACGGGGATCGAGCCAGCTTTGATCAGAGGCTCATTGAAGTGGCTGATTACCTTGCCAGCAGCCGGCCGACAGCGGTCAATCTGTTTTGGGCACTTGACAGAATGAAGACCGTTGCAGTAGCGGAAGGCAGCTTGCCATCGGCCGAACTTCACGATCGGCTGTTCGAAGAAGCCGTTGCAATTGATAACGAAGATCGAGACATGTGTCTCGCGATCGGTCGCCACGGAAGTCAGTTACTTGCGGATGGCGGCGGCGTGTTGACGCACTGCAACGCCGGAGGACTGGCCACTGCTGGAGATGGGACGGCGCTGTCCGTGATGTTTGCTGCGGCTGCGGCGGGGAAGTCGATTCATGTCTATGCTGACGAAACGCGACCACTGCTGCAGGGGGCTCGCCTAACGGCGTGGGAGCTACAACAGAGAGAAATTCCGGTCACCGTTATTTGCGATAACATGGCCGCTCAGGTAATGAAGGAAGGCAGGATTCAGGCCGTGGTGACAGGATCGGACCGCATTGCTGCAAATGGAGATGCGGCAAATAAAATCGGAACGTACGGAGTCGCGTTATTGGCGAAGGCTCACAACATTCCATTCTACGTGGCCGCGCCGTCGAGTACTTTTGACCTTAGCCTGAGCCACGGCGATCTGATTCCGATCGAACAACGCGACCGTGAAGAGGTGGCCAACGGTTTTGGGCGGCAAACCGTTCCTGAAAATGTCGATGTTTACAATCCTGCATTTGACGTTACGCCAGCAGAATTGATTGCCGCCATTGTTACGGAACGGGGAATCATCAATACCCCGACCACGGCAGCCGTCGCCAAACATCTGTCGTAAGCTGCGTTGGTTCGCGAGTCGAACCAACGCAGCACTTCACGATCACAGCGCGACTGCTATGCGGCGCGACGCAGGCCAGGCTCGTCCGTCGCGGCCAGAGTCCTGAGCTCGTCAACGACGCGTTCCATTTGGGTTGCTCGCGATCCCTTAATCACGACGACGTCATCGGGCCCAAGCAGACAATCGAGCATTGCCGACAGCAATGTCAGGTCGTTGAAGACCGAGATGCGGTTCTGCGATCCACTAGCTCCCATAAATCCTTCGACAACGTCTACCGCGAAGTCGCCCATCACGGCAACGTGATCAATCTTTGAAGAAGCTAATGCCGCTCCGATGCCGTAGTGCAGATCTGCTGACTGATCTCCAAGGTCCAGCATGTCGTTCAGAACGAGGACTCGCCGATTGCAACTCTGGTAGTCTTCGGCCATCTGAATCGCGGCTGCAACACTCGCCGGACTGGAATTATAACTGTCATCGATGACTGTCCACGGACCGACTTCGGCGACAAAGCTACGGCCTGGTTTCGCTTCGAAGGCTTGAAGCCCGGCAGCAATCTGCTCTGGAGTGACACCAATTTCAAGCCCCACCGCAATCGCAGCCAATGCGTTGGTGGCATTATGGCGCCCGCAAATCGGAACGATGTATTCGTGGTCGTCCACCACCATTCTCAGTGAGTCGTCGCACGGCTCCACTTCTGTACAGCGAACATCGGCGTCGGCGGACATCCCAAAAGTCACGACCTGCGCACGAGTTGCGGCAGCCATTTCGGCAACCAGTGGATCATCAATGTTCAGGAAAACGGTACCATCTGGACCGACGGCCTGTACAAGTTCCTGCTTACTTTGCTGCACGGTCTGGAGTGACCGAAAACCATTCATGTGAGCCGGGGCAATTCGCGTTACGACCGCCATTTCTGGTTCAGTGATTGCGGCAAGGGCAGCGATTTCGTTTTTACCCGACGCTCCCATTTCGATGATTGCGAATTCGTCACCTTCTTGTAACTCCAGAAGGCTTAGCGGCACACCGAGGTGGTTATTGAAGTTTCGCGGACTTTGAATTCCCGTATGCACCACCTGCAGCACCGAGGCGATCATTCTGCGAGCCGTGGTCTTGCCCACACTTCCGGTCACGCCAATGACGAGAGCATCGCTGACGTTTCGATTTCGATTCGCCAATTGAGCCAATGCAATTTCGGTGTCCGGAACGACGACATGGGGCACCGGACAATTTTCAGAATCGCTGGCTTCAACAACGACAACGTTCGCACCGTCTCGAAGTGCATTGGCAGCGAATTGCACGCCATTTTGTTGTGTCCCTTGCAACGCAAAGAAGGCATCGCCGCGTTCGACGTCACGGCTGTCAATGACACTCGCCTCAATCATCGCGGAACGATTCACCTGACCTGAGGTGACTCCGTCCGTGAGATCGCAGAATTCCTGAACGCTAATCGGGTACATGTTGTCTGTCAGCTCTCTCCTCAGTCTCTCGCGGTTGCGTGAACGCTGAAGATAGTAGAAGCGGCAAAATCTGCCGCGCGGTTAGCCTCGTGCTGATCTGAAGATCGTCCTTCACCGATTTCGCGGATAAGCGCAACTTCATCAATTGTGGTGACATTTCGCAGGCCGGTTCTGTTTCGGCGTTAATCTTTAACGAACGATTGTCCATCAGCGAACGGTGACTGCGAGCGTTTCATTCACTTGTGAAAAGAACCAACCTGTTAATTCTCGGTGTTGCGCCCCTGACTTTGCGTGTGTGTTGCAATCAGATAGTGAATGTGTAGCGCTCCGAATCGGAATGGTTTCTCGCCACTGAGGCCCGGAATTGTATGCCTTAAGCTGATCTGGAAAATTCGAATCGTGGCTGCAGTTCTTCAACTGATTGTGACGCAGCCAATTCTCGCAGCAAACTACGGGCAACATCGCGGTCGTCGAACTCAACCGTACTGGAACCAAGCTCCTGCACAGATTCGTGCCCTTTGCCAGCGAGGAGCACGACGTCTCCTGGTTGAGCCAGTTGAAACGCCTGAGCAATCGCTTCCCTGCGGTTGATCAGCGTTTCGTATTCCGTCTCCGGACGAAACCCCGCGGCAATTTGATCGGCGATCGCCTGCGGGTCTTCCCGCCGCGGGTTGTCACTGGTCACGATGCAATAATCCGCGGTCGATGCGGCCTCTCCCATCGCTGGCCGTTTCGACTGATCACGGTCACCTCCGGCTCCAAAAACGCAAATCAGTCGTCCCGGCACAAACTCGCGAATCGTGCTGGTGCAACGGGCCAAAGCGTCTGCCGTGTGAGCGTAGTCGACCAGAACCTGAAACGACTGCCCTTCGTCAATCCGTTCTAACCGGCCAGGTACGCAGTGCAACGATTCGAGCCCGGCGACGATATCTTTGAGCCGGACGCCCAACTGTTCGGCCAGTCCCGCTGCCACCAGGCAGTTCGCCACGTTGTGCTGGCCAATCATTCGCAGGCGGACCTCAGCATCGCCCTGAGCAAGCGCAAGCTGAACTCGCTGCGAACGGTGATTCTTCTGAAGCACGGTGGCGCGAAGTTCTGCTTCCGGGTTGTTGACGCCAAACGTGATGACGTCGGCAGAACCCGCCATCCGATCCATGATAAACTGGCAACCTGGATCATCGATATTCAGCAACAGCGGAGCGCATTCGTGCAGTAATTCAGCCACAGAAGCCTTCGCGGTGCGATAGGCATCGAGTGTTCTGTGGTAGTCGAAATGATCCTGAGTGATGTTTGTGATCGCAGCGGCAGACAGTCGAATACCGGCGCAACGTTTTTTGAACCAGTGCATGACTGCTGATTTCCATCACAGAATGCGACGCTCCCTGCTGCATCAATGTTCGCATGTGTGCAGCCAGAAGGTCGGCAGTCGGCGTCGTCATATGCGAAGCGTGACGATTGCAGGTGTCGTCGGATTCGATGGTGCCCACCAACCCCGTCTTCAATCCCGCACTCTGCAGAATCGAACGGAGCATCCAGGACGACGTTGTTTTTCCATTGGTTCCCGTAATGCCCGTACAAACAATCGGGCAGCGTGGGCCGACTTCGAAATTCATGCACAGCCTGGCAAACAGCGTTGCCGAACAGTCTGCGATGTACTGCGGAACGTCGATGCCGTCGACCATCGATTCGGTGACAACGGCGACAGCTCCTTTAGCGACAGCTTCCTGCGCAAATTTATGGCCATCCGTTTGCGCCCCGCCGACTGCGACAAAGATGTCGCCAGCGGAAACACGCCGACTGTCGGCAGAAACCCCCGTCACCTTGACTGCGTCGGTTGATGTCGTGGAAGAATTCACCCAGCACTGTGCTGGCGATATTTCAGGCAACAGTTGCTGTAAAGTGAGAGCCGTCTGAGTCATTCCAGGCATCCTGCCGGAAGGAAAGTTTGTGGTCAAAGGCTTTGTTAATCGCTAACAAAATGCCTTGTCGCGTCCTTGCGGGCAGAATTCTGGCGGGAACTCCTGCTGTCGTCAACAGCGAGTTTTCACCGGAAATCCCGGGGCGGAGAATTGATGTCCGCTGCCTGCCAAAATTACGATTAATCCATCTGCCGGATCGCTGCGCCTATTCAGAATTCGGCAAGTCGCCTAACCTTCTCCGTCAATCACTCTAGGCACTCGAATTTTCACGGAATCAGAACAGACCAAATCATGGCAACAGTACTTGTGACCGGCGGAGCGGGGTTTCTGGGAAGCCACTTGTGCGACCGATTGGTCGAACGTGGTGACGACGTCATCTGCCTGGATAACTTCTTCACCGGCAGAAAAGAAAACATCCGTCATCTGCTCAACCACGAGCGTTTCGAGCTTGTGCGACACGACATCGTGCATCCGTTTTATCTGGAAGTCGATCGCATTTTCAATCTGGCGTGTCCAGCGTCGCCGGAGGCGTACCAATACAATCCGATCAAGACGATCAAGACGTCCACCGTGGGCATGGTCAACGTGATGGGACTGGCGAAACGCTGTGGAGCTCGCATTCTGCATGCTTCGACATCAGAAGTTTACGGTGACCCGTTGGTGCATCCTCAAACGGAAGATTATTGGGGCCACGTGAATCCGATTGGCCCGCGCAGCTGCTACGACGAAGGCAAGCGCATCGCAGAATCTCTGATGATGAATTACCACGAAGCTCATAACGTCGCGATTCGAATCATCCGCATCTTCAATACGTACGGCCCACGAATGGACCCAAACGACGGCCGCGTGATTTCGAACTTTATTACTCAGGCACTTCGCGGCGACGACATCACCGTTTACGGCGAAGGAACTCAAACCCGATCTTTCTGCTTTTGTAGCGATCTGATCGAAGGTATGCTGCGGCTCATGGATCAGGACGACCACACTGGTCCCATCAACATCGGTAATCCGGTTGAAAGCACAATGATGGAATTGGCCGAAGCGGTTATCGCTGCGACCGACAGTTCATCCAAAATTGTGAATCTGCCGCTGCCGAAGGACGATCCGCAACGCCGGTGCCCGGATATTTCAAAAGCGAAAAAACTTCTGGGCTGGGAACCGCAGGTCCCGCTCAAGGAAGGCCTGCAGAAGACGATTGAATGGTACGCGAAGATTGTGAAGGCCTAAATGATGTCGCTGTCGTCCCCGTTTACCACGCTTATTCTCTTTGCAATTCCATGTCTTTGGGTTCTGTTCTTCTGCGGGGCCCTCGTATTCGTGCTGACAAGATTTAATGACGGAAGTGATGCGAAGGGGCTGGCAGCAACAGGAATCACCTTCATGCTGTTAAGTCGCCTCATTTCGTTTGGTGTTCCCTACCTTATAAATTTGAGTTCCATGCAAACTGCTGTTGATCCATTTGCTGTCGTGTCATTGATCACCTCAATCGCAACCATCGTTGGCGCGAGTTGTATCATCGTGGCCGTTTTCAAAGGCCGATCTCCCAATGCTTCGTTTGCAGAGGCCTTTCCCGGACAGGAACGGGATCACGACAACACAAATCCTTTTTTGCCCCCAGGTCATTAGTTCACAATGTCGAAAATTTTGGTCACCGGAGCCGCTGGCTTCATTGGAATGCACACTGCAGCAAAGTTGCTTGATCGTGGAGATACGGTTGTAGGGTTTGATAACCTCAACGACTACTACCAGGTACAGCTCAAGCGAGATAGGCTGGCCACACTAAACGGTCGCGATGGCTTCTCCTTCGTCGAATCCGGGCTGGAAGACAGCCAGTCGATTAACGACCTGTTTGCGGAACAGCAGTTTGACACTGTCATCCACCTCGCCGCTCAGGCAGGTGTGCGCTATTCGCTGGAGAACCCACAAGCTTACGTCGATTCCAACCTGGTCGGCTTTGTGAATATTCTCGAAGCGTGTCGGCACAATAAGGTTCAGCATCTTACCTACGCATCGAGTAGTTCTGTCTACGGAGCGAACAAGAACAAGCCGTTTCGAGTCACCGATCGTGTGGACCATCCGGTCAGCCTGTACGCCGCTTCCAAGAAAGCAAACGAATTGATGGCTCACACCTACAGCCATCTGTTTGCATTGCCAACAACGGGGCTGCGCTTCTTCACCGTCTACGGACCGTGGGGACGACCGGACATGGCATTGTGGCTGTTTACAGAAGCCATTCTGAACGGAAAGCCAATCAAAGTGTTCAATCACGGCAAAATGCGTCGCGACTTCACGTTCGTCGACGATATTGTCGAAGGCGTGGTTCGAGTCAACGACAATGTCCCGCAGGCTAACCCAGACAAAGATCCACTGGACGACGGCACCACAGCAGCGCCCTATCGCGTCTTCAACATCGGCAACAATCAGCCCGTCGAATTGATGAAGATGATCGAAACACTGGAAGATTGTCTCGGAGTGAAAGCCATTAGAAACATGATGGACATGCAACCGGGCGACGTGCCGGAAACCTTTGCCGACATTGACGCACTTCAGGAAGCTGTCGGCTTCTCTCCCGACACATCGATCGAACATGGAATCGCGAAATTCGTCGAATGGTATAAATCGTACCACGCATGATCCCAAGAATACTCGAACCAGAAGTCATGGACACCGTCGAAGAAGCGGTGGACTATGATTCGATGGATCACTCCACGGTGAATTCTGTTTTCGTAGCCGACCTGCTGCGATTGATGGATGATGCCGGCATCTCGAACACCGATGGCACTGTGCTGGATCTGGGGACGGGAACAGCACTCATTCCTCTGGAATTGCATCGTGTTCGACCTCAGTC
>CAYZYB010000214.1:0-7260 GCA_964481505.1 uncultured Planctomycetaceae bacterium
GGTCCAGTAGTTCGACAGTTGACGACGTCTGTAACCCGGCGGCCTTCATGCCGGGAGCGGAGATGATCATTGGCACTCGTGCATCGAGTTCGAAGTTGCTGGTTTTGCACCACAGGTCGTGTTCGCCCAGATGAAACCCGTGGTCTGACCAGAACACGACAATTGTGGAATCCGCTTTGCCACCTGCGTCCAGCGCATTCAGCACTTTTCCGACCTGAGCGTCAAGGAATGCGATTGCTGCCACGTAGCCGTGTCGGAATGCGTACACATCTTCTGTGGTGGGCCGATGGCCGAGGCGTCCGATCATTTCCTTGCCGTCATGTAACGCGATGGCTGGCGCGTTTTCTGGCGGCTGGCGACGCTGAACGATCGTTAGCTTGCTGCGATCAAACAGGTCCCAATATTTCTTTGGTGCGTTGAATGGCAAGTGCGGTTTCCAAAACCCAACACCCAGAAAGAACGGTTCGTCGCGCTTTGAAGTTGCTTCAATAGCTGCGACTGCTTTGGCGGCGATGCGGCCATCGAAGTAAGCTTCGTCGGCGACGTCCCGACATTCGTTCTTGCCAACGTTGTCAAAACTCGGCGGGATGTCGCCGTCAACTTTCGGGGTATCGGCATAGTGAGTGTTGTAGTGCAGCTGTTCCGGAACACTCCACGCTGCCGGGTCGCCTTCGATCTGTTGCCGCCAGTTGTGCAACAGCTTGCCGATGCCCTGCGTAAAGTAACCCTGTTGTTTAAAACACTTTGGCAGCGAAACGATTTCAGCATCACGTTCGCGAAAATGAACCGGCAGGTTCCAGATTCGCAGCGTGTCCGGCCGGCGCCCCGTCATTAGCGATGCTCGAGAAGGATTGCACAGTGCCTGCTGACAATATGCCTGCCGGAACAACAAACTGCGTTTCGCCAAACGATCAATGTTGGGCGTCTTCACGTCAGGGCTGCCGTAGCAACCAAGGTCAACTCGCAGATCATCCACAGCGATGAACAGAACGTTTGGACGTTCTGCCGCGGCGAGTGGCATGCAGAGCAGAACAACAGGAATCCAGAATCGGAACAACATCGAAGAACATTCTAAGGCGCTGGCTGAGAGTCGCTGCTCAGTCCTCGGAAGCAGTGACTTGAGTTTCACCGTTTAGGATTTCATTAAAGATGGCAAGTGCAGAAGGATCGTCGGCGAAGTGATCCTGCAGTATCTGCTGTGGGTTGTCCAGAACGCGATGCAAAAGCTGTACTCCCGCGGCAAGTTCTTCGTTGCCACTCGTGAGCACCATCGTTGATAGGCCGCTGAGGAGGCAATCGCACAAGTGTTCCGGCCAGGAGTCGTATTTGAGCAACGTGACGATGCAGTTGGTGGCCATTGCTGCGTCCCCGCTGCGGAGCAGTTCTGTCAGAGTTTCTACAACCTGTTCGTCGTTTTCGTAACCCGGTCTGAGCGAACTTACGGCGGCACGGCGCACGGTTGCCGGACTGTTTGCGGTCAGCATGACCAGTTCGTCATGAATCGGGCGTGGCAAGGACCCGAATTTCCCCAGCGTCCTTGCCGCCAGTTTTTGGATCTCAACGTCGGAATGACTCAGCAGACGGGTGACTCCCGGCAACAGATCTGTATCGAATTCTCCGCACGACCAAATTTCGATCAATGTGCTGTAAAGCAGGCTGTCGCTTCGGGCGTCCAGTTGCGATACCAGTGAGCGAATCGAGTTGTCTGGCGACTGTTTCGCGAAGTCCTGTTGGATGCAGCAGTCGGTCGTCTTCTTCAGGAAGCGAAGACCTTTTGTGAGCCCTTCCTGAGCATCCAGTCGGAGTTGATCTGAAATGGCGGCGTAGTTTGTACCAAGCGACCAGTCTGTGAGCGCCATCATGTAGCCAAATTCCACGGCTCCAACACTGCCTGATCTGGACCAGGAAGAAAAATTGAAATTCCCGTACGTTTCAGACAGTTCATGCAGCGCTGCATTCGCCATGATCGCACCGGCGCCGAAGAACAGTGGGATGGATTCACACAGTCCCTCCTCCCTGGCCGCGTCGGAGGTGTCCGTCCACACCAGACTCTGAGCAACCGTGGTTGCAGCGATAGCGGCGAGTCGATACGGAAAATCGGCCAGCGATCGATCGAAGATCACTTCACAGATGCGTCCATTGTCGTCAGTCAGGCAATCGAAATGTACGTGCTGACCATCAACGAACAGCGTTTCGTTCTCTGCCCAGGTGACCGCGACCGATTCACCGCTTGAAGGCATGCGGGAGGCGAAGAAGTTGAACATCTGCTGCGGCAGTTCTTCTGCTTTGATCTGTTCGATCAGCGCGTCGATGTCCTGCGGCGTTACGATTGCCGGCAGTGTGTAATTTCGCTGAGCAAGAAAGCGTTCTGCTTTTTCGACGAGTCGTTCACAGGTAACCTTTTGAGTCAGCCCAAGCGGCGCGTGCGGTTTGAATGGCCAGATCACGAACAGATCCCTGTTTGCAGAAAAAGTGCGGAGAGTAGACGCGGACGAATGTTATCACATCTGCGTCAGTCGCAAGGCTCTTGGAAATCTGCTGCTTGCAGGCTCGCCCCAATGACTATTCGGCGGCTGCTGAGGTCGTCTGGCGCGTGGCGATTATTCGATCAAAAATCGCTTCGTGTTCTTGACAGTTTTCGGATCTTTTTCTTCGAGCGCTTTCAAATGCTTAGCCGCTGAAGCGGCGTGCGGTGGCAGTTCGGCGGATTCCTGGTGGTCTTCCGGAAGGTCTTTGCTGCAGTAGTAGAAGTAACGCACGATCGCCCGTTTAATCGATGGGATGTCGAAGTCTTCATCGTCATACATGGCCAACAGCTCATCCTGAATGCCCCAGTCTTTCCATCGAGACAGGTCGGCGATGACCAGATCCGCGAGTTCTGAACGATTGAGCAGAGTTCGCATCGACTGTTTGAGGCGCGCTTTTGGGATGCGATCTGGTTCGTAGGACCACATGAAACGCAGCGTTTGCATAGCGGCGTACGTTTCGCTGAACGGCAGTTTCTTTTCTTCGCCATCTTTGTTGGTGTACGTTTTCGATTGCATTTTGGATTCTTCCAAAACCTTCAGGCCGTCTTCTCCTGTGATGATCAGATAGCCGGACATAACGCCTTCGATGCCGAGCCGAAAATCGGCATCGGGATGCAGAATCTTTTCTTTCATTGCGGTGGCGTCTTCGTCTTTGCCACATAATCCCAGCAACAGCCCGTACAGTCCCAGTCGCGTGACAGGCGTGTCTTCATCCATCACCCACTTCCGCAGTTTGTTGCGCGGCATGCGGTCGCTTAGTGGCTTGATGATTTCGTACGGTGCTGCGGCGAATTCAGCGTAGGCGTCGTTCGAAACCGTCATTTGCGGGTGCTGCAGGTATTCCAAAAAGTAGGCCAGGCGTTCGATCTTTTCTTTCTCACCTTCGACCGGCATCGGCAATTTGGAAATGTAGTCCCACGCCGAACGATCGGCTTCTGAAGGCACGTGCCAGTCGATCAGTTTCGTGCTCGGTCCCATCAGGATGTAGAGCGCCGTTTTGTCGCCCGCCAGATACTGTGGCAATGCGATGTTATCGTCAACTTTGAATGCACTGTCTTCCGATTTGCCGACTTCGATCACTTTGAACTGCGCAGTACCCGCGCTCTCATCCGTTGGTTCTTCACCACCCGTCCAATTGGCCAGCAGCAGGTGTTGAGCCTGTTCGAGCTGTTCGGCGAGTGTTAATGACGGCGCGTCACAGAACGGGCAGAAGTTGGCGTTGGCGTAGCTGCTAGCCAGAGCAAACAGCGCTGCGATGAAGGCAAATGATTTCATGGTCGTGTCGGTGCGAACATCTGGTGGGCGTGAGTTTGCCGACCACACTGGCTGGCAAACATGAGGATGACGGGACCGCGAATATCCAATATCACTCCACGAATGTCCAATGAAGACCCGCCTGCAATCGTGAGCTTAGAGAACCTTCGCGTCTTCGATTCGGTAAAGTTGCAGTAATTCGCCTTCGTCGCCCAGGGGATCGATGCGGAATGTGCCTTCGATGTCGAACGGTCTCATGTGGATATAGTCTGTTCTTTCACCATCCGCCAGTTTGACTTCGGCACGCAGGAAAATGTAGGGATCCGGCCCGAAGCAGCACACTCCGGTGTCACGCGTGAAGACGAATCCTTTGAGTCCCTTGTCTTTGAACGACGGGTACATGAAGCCGCGCATGCGGACTTTTTTTCCGTCCAGTGCTTTCAGCCAGTCGGGAAAATGGTCGACGATGTTGTCCGGGCAGCGGACGATGTTTAGAATTTTTTCCAGGTCAATATCGTCGTAGCCGACTCGGATTGCATCGCCGCCCTTGACGGTCTGGAACGTCTTGTGCTTGATCAGCAACTTGATTTCTTCCGGAGCTCCCGGCTCATCACCACCCTGATCGCCTGCCCCGTAAACAGCCTTTACTGGCTTTACGTCTGCTATGTCGGCTTCTGTGACCGACGCCGGTTGGGCTTCCGCGACCGACTTGTCTGCGCCGGAATCCTGGGCAACTGTTTCCGGTGTCGCTGTCGGCGGCTCAGTGACTGAAGAATGCAGCGCGGCGGCTTCAACGGCCGTTTTGGGCAGCGAGGTGTAGTCGACGTAGCCGTCTGATTCGGCACAGCCGACGAACAAAACGCTGACCGCGCTGGCTGCCAAAATCAGACCACAAGTGCTGTTGAATCTGCCGAAGTCCATTTGCAGCCGCTCCTGAATGTGTCGAATCTAGAATGAAGTTTGTGCTTCTTCCACCAAAGTCGCATCAACCGTATACACCGGCTCTCCTTCTCCGGCCTTTACGTTGGCGTTCAGAACGCCGGCGACTGACACCATTCGACCTTCGTAAGATCGTGTCGTGCCTTCTACCATCTTCACTACCATCATGTCGAAAGGTTTTGGTTCACCGCCGAAACAGCAGTCCCCGTTGTCCTTCAGGAAAACGAATTCCGTAAGTCCTTCCGATTTTTGTGTCTGCCACATGTAGCCTTTCAGAAACAGTTTTTCCCCAACAAGCGGTGCAACTTCCGGCGACAGTCGGCGACGATTACCGTAATACACAAATTCGTGCTTTGAAATTTCGTTGGGAAAATTTGTTCTGCGAAATCCTTCAGGACATTCGTTTTCGTAAGCATTCGCTAATTTTACTGAGCCCAGTGACAAACACAGGATGGACATCACCAAACCAGCCAATGCAAAACCGGTTCCCTTCACTTGCGGAGCCTGCGCCCGAATCTTGAAGAACGCCACGATTCCCAGCACGATGCCCACGAAAGCAATACACAATCCGAACACGCTGTTCGTGAGTCCCGTCAGGCTGGCGATTCCCAGAACCAGTGCGATCGGGCCCCATGGCGACACGGGCGTGTAATCAAATTCGTCAAATCCGCCATCCTTCGCCCATGTTGAATTGGCAGTTTCTGGCATTGCGTTGGCGATATCAGTCATGGCAGGGTCGAGTAAGGTTTGGGACATATTGTTGACTCCAGACGTCAGTTATACGGTGTAAACCATTGACTGAAAAAGATTTGCGCCAAACGACGCGGGCTGCAAATCGGCAAGGCTGGAGCAGGACCAACCCTACTATTCTACGAACGAAAATCGAGTCCTGTTAGAGAAATCAAAGGGAATTCAGCCAGTCAGGCCACCTCACGTGATCGTTGCCGAACTGACCAAAAATACCGGCAAGGATTCCGTGGTTGCTGGCGTTGTTGCGGCGGGTTGCCGAGAATGAAAGCTGGTGTTTTATTTAGCAAAGTTTAATAAAAGCAGGCCTACTCGATGACCACTGCTCTTTCCTTTCTCTTTTTCACCGTCCTGGTTGCCTTTGTTGCCTGGTGGAAAACGCACAACGACGACCAGGCAACGTCGACCGGCTATTTTCTGGCAGGCCGTAGCTTGTCGTGGTTTGTTGTCGGTGGCTCGCTGCTGCTGACCAATCTGTCGACCGAACAGTTGGTGGGTTTGAATGGCGGCGCCTACCGCAACGGAATGATTGTGATGGCCTGGGAGGTTTGGTCAGCACTGGCGATCGTTGTGATGGCGATCGTGTTTCTGCCGAGGTATCTGAAAAGCGGCATTACGACGATTCCCGAATTCCTTGAGCTGCGATATAGCTCAAAGACACGGACGTTTACATCGGTCATCTTTTTGGCATCCATCATTCTGAATGTCCTGCCCTTCGTACTGCTGACGGGAGCGGAATTCATGATTTCCGTGTTTGATGTCCCTTCGATCATTGGGACGGACAGCAAGCCGACTAACCTTGCTGTCGTGTGTAGTTTGCTGGCGATTGTTGGTGGCGGCTATGCGGTCTTTGGCGGGCTTAAAGCCGTGGCGGTTTCTGATACGGTTAACGGTGTCGGATTGGTGATCGGCGGTTTGTTGATTCCGATCCTCGGTCTGGGTTACATCGGCGGGGGAGATATGACAGCGGGCCTGGGCGTTCTCGCAGACGGCTATCCGGAGCGATTGTCATCACTCGGTGACCGTAATTCCGACATCCCGTGGGAAACTCTGCTAACGGGGATGACGTTGATCACAACTTACTATTGGTGTACGAACCAGGGAATCGTGCAAAGAACATTGGCGTCGAAGAGTCTTGCTGAAGGACAAAAGGGAGTTCTGTTTGCGGCGCTGATGAAGCTTGCTGGTCCCTTGTATCTGGTTCTGCCAGGGATCATCGCATGGCATATTGCGTTTGGAACAGATCAGGCACCGCCCAGCAGTGCTGATGCGGCTTACGGATATCTGGTGAACCTGGTACTGCCGAAATGGGCGGTCGGTTTCTTCGCTGCTACGATTTTCGGTGCGATATTGAGTTCCTTTAACAGCTTTCTAAACAGTGGCTGCACGCTGTTCAGCATGGATCTCTACAAGGGCACCATCAACACAGAAGCCAGTGATGCCGACGTCGTAAAGATGGGAAAACGCTTTGGAATTGTGATGATTCCGGTGAGTGTCATCCTCGCGCTGATGCTGTCACCGTATGCCGAAACCGGTCTGTTTAATCTGATGAAGTCGATCGCGGCGGTCCTGAATGTCCCCTTGTTGGCGATTGTTTTCATGGGCTTTGTGAACCGCAGCGCGCCGGCATCTGCCGCTCATGTGGCGCTGCTTGTGGGGATTGTTTTTCAGGCGGTGTTCGGCATTGTTCTGGAGAATCACCTTTTCGGAATACAGATGCACTGGCTGCACCTGGCGGCGGTTAACTTTGTGTTGCTTGTCCTGTTGATGCATGCGATCAGCATCATCAAGC
>CAYZYB010000215.1:0-7211 GCA_964481505.1 uncultured Planctomycetaceae bacterium
TCCCACCGCCAAAGAATGGCACAGTCTGCCCTGAACCGGGTACTTCCGTTCCAACGTTGATGATGGCCGACATAGCAGTTGACGACCACGTGATCACAGCCGTCGCTACAACAAGCCGCACGCAGCGGGATAGACCGCGAAAACAGACAAACTGCCTGTGCTGTTTCATCATCAAACTCCGGGTGGGGGGACACTCAATGTTGTACTTCAGATGCTATACAGACGTTCATGCCTCTGGCAAGCAGTCCAGCTGAAGTTTCTTCCCACTTTGCCTGGTTGCCGTATACCGTCAGTGGCGAGTAGGCCCTGCGCAGGGTGTTGGCAAAAGAGCCGGAGCGCCGTCGTCACTGATTTCAGCGAGATTTTGCCGCCAGCTTCAGGAGACGCCAGAATTCGTCGTTGAATCGTGGTTGCCCTTTGACTTCAGGATCGTCGCCGAGTCGCGTGACGACGATTTGCTTTGACGGGACAACATAGCACTTGCGTCCGAGGGCTCCCTGAGCGGCAAACAGGTCCCGTGGTGCCGACGGAATAAGCGAACTGGCCGTTTTCCGAAGTCCTTTGCGTGGCAACTTGTGCCCATTCAACCACCAGAGATAACCGTAAGAAGGATTCAACTTCTGAGACGGCGAGGTGGCCGCCGCGATGTATGCGACATCACCGACGATTGTCTGCTCACGCCATTTGCCCTTCGCAGCAACCATCAGACCAAAGCGTGCAAGGTCTCGAGCAGTCGTCGCGAAGCCATAACGATTGGTTGCTACATCAGTATCCGCACTTCGAAGCCGTTCAACCCACCTGGAATTCTTCATTCCAAGGGGCTCCGTGAGCCAGGCGGACGTCAATTCATTGGGCGACATCTTTGCTGCGGCGAGGATGGCATTGAGGCTTCGCGAATACGCTGTCGTGTTGTACGCCCATTTGCTTCCGGCTGGCGCAACGAATTTCAATTGGTCGCTTAATCCACTCGTCATCGTCACGAGATGTCGCAGCGTGATTTTTTCTTCCTGCTTTGGCGAAGCCTGTGACCATCCGCGGTCCATATGTTTATGAACGGGATCGTCGAGCTTCACGAGATTCTTTTCGATCGCGATTCCCATCAGCATGCTAACGACACTCTTCTGAACGGATGCCACATCTTCGATGACATGTCCGTTCGCATCTTTGCCTTTTAACATGCTCCGATAACGCAACGTTGGCGACCCCACTTTTTGATGCCGCTCGACCAGCAATCGTCCACCGACAAGCACAACAACGCTGGACGACTTGCGTTCCATGGCAAAATCGAGCGCTGAGTTTAGTGCATCAATATCAAGTCCCAGCGAAGCGGCAGAAACTGTTTCCCACACGCCCACGTCGCCTGGGTTTGGCGGAAAATAAAGCTTGTTGCCGGATTCAGTTTGCTGGCCCCAGGCCGTGGCGGACAAACAAACCACAAGCAGAACAGTGGAAAATGATCTCATCGATTTGGCCGTGGAAGTGTTGTGATCGAATTGTTACCGCAGTACCGTGACTATCAGATTAGCGATACGACGTCGCAGTTGCCATTTCACACGTGGCTATTCGGCCGCAAGGTTTTCGCGAATCGACAGGGTGCTCGCGGCACGCACAGCGAAGACCGACGCCAGTGAGCCGATGATGGCAACTGCCAACAGCGTTCCCAGCAGCGGCTGCCACGGCAGATCGGCTCCCGTAGATCGCAGGTGAGGCAGCATGGCCAACAGAGCGGAGCCTGAACCCAGCAGAATTCCCCACAGCAGCAGCACGCTGTTTTCTGACAGGATCAATCGCGACACACGTGACTTTGTGAAGCCAACAGCTCGCATGAGCGCAATTTCTCGACGGCGTTCGACCACGTTTCGCATCATGACCGCAGCAAGGCCGAACGTACCGACCAGTAATCCAAGACCACCCAGCATCTGGAACGTTGACAGGTACGTGTTCTGTACGGCGAGGAAACCGGCCAGTCTTTCGCTGACCGGTTCCGCATCAAAGCCGAAGTCGTTTAATGAACTTTCGAACACCGTCGAGACGTTGCTCATTTCATCGATGCTGGTCGTTTCGATCAGAAAGTAGCGTGCTCCGGCAGCTCCGGGATCCAGCCGCTTGAGGTTGTCGTCCGTCATCAACAACACTCCCTGAAACACACTGCCATCCAGCATTCCCACGACCTTCAACCCAAATTCCGGAGCGTCGTCTGTTGGGTACAGAATGGTGCTGCCTTTGCCTTTCTTGAGGCTGTACATCAATGTGTTCATGTCACCAAGTACAGGAATGGTGGGCACTGATGATGTGAGTCCCTCGACCGGCGCAGCGGGAAGATCTTCATTCAGCAGTTCCCAGGGATTATCACCCGGCGTGTCGGCAAATCGAAACCCGCCACGTTCAATAAACTCCGGAGTCGCCCCCAGCATCGTCGGAATTCGCGTTTGATACAGATTCACACAGCTCGCATTGGCACCTGGCTTCATTCCGAACGGGAACACCGTTGCACCGGTGAGTTTCGCAATTTGTTCGTCGCCAAAATTCAGTTGCGAACGCCCTTCTGCCGTGTTTAAGTCAAACAGAATCGGTTGAGCGGACTCAGCAACAAGACTGTAACCGCCGTTGCCGGATTGGACGTCCGGAGTTTCTGACAACGGATTCCGCCGACCGGCACCAACGGCTACGATGACGAACGTGGCGAACGCGATTAACGCGGTGGTCAGCAAGCTGCGCGTCGGGCTGCGAGCTGCATTAGCAAGCGCGAGACCGCGGAGGCTGCTTTCTACGCTGTCGACAGTGTCAGCAACGGCACGACCTCGCAACATGACGCTCAGAAGGAACAAGCCTGCAATCAAACACGAAAAACCGGCCACGAAGAAGCACACCATTTGCCACGTGAGGCCGCCGAATGCTTCACCATCGGGAACAAGATTCAGGATCACGAGGAACGGCACAACCAGAGCTGCGATCACAGCACTAAAACCACACAACGTGACCAGCTTGCCACCCAGTCCACGCTTCGCATTCGTGCCGTTGTCTGCGGCTTCGGCGTTGCCAGCTAACTGGTCACGAACGCCGATGCTGCGAAATGATCGCAGAGCCAGAATGATCACAACGCCAGCCAGCATCAGCGAAATCACAGCGGCGATAACAAGCTTTGGCGGCTGAATGTCGAGCAGCAGGAACTGAGTTCCGACGGCACCAACCCACCATGTTGTAAGCCCGTAAATCATCAGCTTCGCAAAGTAGACCGCGGCTACGGCCCCCAGGCAGGCGCCTGCCAGGCAGACCATCAAGCCTTCGGTGACGAACAACCGTCGCACGCGATTCTCCGGCCAGCCAATGGCTGACAGTACTCCCATCTGGCTAATGCGCTGCTGAATTCCCAGGCGAAACATCAAGGACGCCAAAATGATGGCAGACAGAATCAGAAAGAAGCTAAAGCCCAAAAACAGCTGCGTAAAATCGTTAGCGCCCACTGCAGCCTTCAACCCTTCTGCACGAACGGGGCGAAACATCATGCCGACTTCGGCTGGCTGCAGCCGCCGTGGGACTTCGAAGGCCAGTCGCTCGCCCAACGAATCCAGCTGTGATTCAGAAAGGCTGGCACTGCCTGTCGTGGCGGCAATCCGAACGGACGTGTACCGCCCATAGCGACTTTCCCAAAGTTCTTCTGCGGTTTCTAAAGACACAAATGCCTTCGGTGTGGCGCGATATTCTCTCCAATAGTCGTCATCACGTTCGGTGAGTCGCTTCATGTCCATTTCGAACGGCTGGCGAATGTCCCCGAAGTCTTCCACATCCGTCACGCCTTCTACCGTCGGCGTCAGGTTTCGATCGACCGTGTGTGCGTCGTCGCTGGCGAAGACACCTTTTACCGTGAAGCTCTTTTCAATCTCCGGCAACTCACCGTGGCTGCCAACCTGGTGCCAGGTCGCGTTGATTGTGTCGCCCGTCGAAATCTTCAGATCTTCCGCCAGCCACGCGGATAGGAGGATGTCGTTGTTGCCGAGTTTCGGTATCGCACTGCCATCGGTCAGCTTCAACGGCCCGAACGGAGCTTCGGCCTGCATGTCCAGCCCCGCAATGATCGAATACATCGAAAGGCGTTCGTCGGGGTCGGCGCGATCTGTCGCCCATATTTCGTTCGACAGGTAAACGATGGTTTTGTCCGTGGCCAATCCCAGATCTTCGGCCGCTGCAGCGACAGCACCAGCGGTTGCGTCATCCAGGATCATACGATCGCTTTCGGCAGCCAGATAGCCGCGATCTGCAACAACGCGAAAATTAAGCTTCAGGTCTTTCGGCGTCAGTGACTTTTGGACAACCGCATTAAGATCGCCAACTTCGCTGGCCAGGCGATCGGCGGCCGCTTCCAGCATTTGAACACGCTCCGCGCCATACGTCCCCTGCCCTGGGTCTTTGCCTGGCAATTCAGGAAAGCCTACGAGCATCGTGTTCACTCGCGCCGGCTTGGCGACAGGATTGCGTCTGCTGACCTGGACTTCTTCGAGTCCCAGTCGTTCCTGCATTGTGTTCAGCGACAGGAATGCGTTGTATGGCAGCTGCTGTCCGGGGTTCAGGTCGAACCGCGAAGCTCCCGTAGATTCGGGAATGACGGCCGATACCGTCAGCACGATTTCTGTTGTCGTTTCGCTGCGTTCCCCCAGCAGGCTGTCTCGTGGAATCGAGGCTGGGATCTCCGCCCAAACGGTAACTTGGTCTCCTTCGGTGACCTGAAGTTCCTGAGCCGTCCGAAAGCCCAGCACGATTTCGCGGTCTTCCGGTACCTTGATGCCGCTGTTTTCCAGCAGTGCCCATCCGGGCTCATTAACGGACAACAGCGTAACCGACCCCGCACGCCGCAGACTCCCGTCGCCGGTCGTGTGTTCGATACTTCCGGTTAGCAAAATTGCCGGAGTACAAACCGTACCATCGACCAGACTGCCCGCTGCAACATCAGTTGTCGTTGGCTGCCAACTGTCGTCCCGCGCGATGTCTTCTGCAAGCTGCTGTCGAAAGAAACGCGGTGAATGGAGCACGTGTGTGATCTGCCCCAGTCGCTGCTGAGTCATTCGCTGCAGGCTGAATCGCACCGAATCTCCCACGATGAGTGACCCGCCAATGACAGCCGTAGAAATTGCAACCGCCAACATCACGACGAAATTGATACGGCGGTAGTGCCACAGGCCTTTGAGAGCGTGAGAGAACATTTTCGTTTCGATCTCGGTGCGAAGAGTTTCAGGAAGCCACTTTGTGATCAATGCAAATGATACCAAAGTCCTTGATTGAAGGCGTCCCTGGCAGCCATCGTTGTGTTGCAGTGGGTGTAGTCGCAGAAAGTTGAGAAGTTGGAAAGCGTGGCCAGCGTTGGAGCGAGGGACGAGCGACCCCCCGGGATTTCCTTCGCAAGCTCAGTTCAACCCCGGCCAACCATTTCAACTGCAACAATCTGCTACCACACCCTGTTGCAGTTGCGAGTCGTCCGACCGTCGATTCGGAATCAGTTCATTCCGAGCGTTGTCCGCAATGTGAAAGTCATCGCATTCTGCGTTTCGATCTCGAGTGCCGGTAGCCGTTCTGTCGACGTCCCAGCTTTCTGAACCGCGTCGCAGTGCACGACACGTCATGAGAACTTTTCGAAAAACATCAGATCCATCGTCATTCGACGCGTTGCAGGTGATTTCAGAAGAGACCTGCGGCGACGTGTCTTCGCTGCTGCGCCGCGCCAGTTCTTCGGCCGACTCAGCACCCGCGGCGCCGACACGACCGATCCAGTGTAGTGATCGTTAGGATGTCCACAGGAAGACCTGCCCAGCTCCCACGCTTCCATAGACTAATTGTGCTGAATTGACGTCCGGCGTCCATGGATCCAATTTCCATAGACACGCCTCCCGCTCAATAGTTCGTATCAAAACGGAACACCCCCAGCAGCAATACAACTTCGAAGGTTCGGATGTCTTAGAGACAAACCTTTACAATTATCTAGTTTCACACTGAACATTGCATCTTCTATCATACGCCAATGAAATTCGACTGGAAAAATTACGAAGCCATACTTTTTAGTTGCGCTGAAGAATCGGTTTGCTGCGCAATGGGACAATTTCCCGATGAGCACTTTTACGGTGCAGCCTTCCATTCATTCTACCGCGAAATTGGAGACCGAATTGGCTTGCCTTGTCTGGCCGTGAACACGGAGGAAGAAATCGACGAGAATCTCGATACGAGATGGTCTGCGCCTGACTGGTATTGGGATAACCTTGATTACGAAGGGCGTGTGCTGTTGAGTTTGCATGATCAGCTCAACGACTTCGCTAGTTCCGGCGACGACGAGCATTGGGAAACACTACACAGCCAGTGGATGGAATCGCTGATTCGCGTCGCAAAACGGCTGACTACGAAACTCAAGAAAGAGAAACAAGCCACCACTGACTTTGGCTTCTTCCTTTTTGACGAAGAATCGGATGAGATGGTTGATGTCCTTAAACGCTGCATGACTCCTGCGAAATTCACGAAGCTGTTTCCGGATTTGTTGGAGACAGTTCGGCGTGGGCAGGCAACCGAAGAACTGCCCGTGTCAAAAAGGCTTGCCCTCTACGCAAGTGACCTGACGGAAGAAAATTGCGAAAAACTGCTCACTCACGGCCAGAAAGCGGTTCCAGTACTTATCAAAGTGCTTGAGGGAAAAGACAAGATCCTTGCAGCGATGATGCTCGGGTGTCTTGGTTTAAGAGATCGGGATGTAATCAACGCGTTGAAAGAATACGCATCTTTTGCGGTGGAACATTATTTAGCGTCACATGCCGCGGCTTCACTGGCTTTACTGGGAGAAACGGATTATTTGCTGGCTATGGCAAAGAAAGCAAAAACACGACAGCTCGCCATTGACGCTATAAGAAGTTTGTATTCAGACTTTCGAACCAGAAACAGTGTCGCTTATGTGCGTCTGGACTATCAGCCAATTGAACAGTTGCTCGCGATCGACTCCTGTCGTAAGCCCGCTCAAAAACCCAAAGGCACCAGCGGTTACTTCAACTTTGCGTTGGAAAGCCGTCGGATAATCGCGGACGATATCGACGAGGCAGTTCGGGGAACGAGATCAAAATACAAGATGATTCGGGAGCATGCTGTATGCTGCTTGGGGAACCGCAGTCTTGGAAAAGCGTGCAGTCAGAAATCGCTTCAAACTCTAGTCGATTGCTTTGAGGACCGGGCAATGTCGGTAC
>CAYZYB010000216.1:0-7211 GCA_964481505.1 uncultured Planctomycetaceae bacterium
CTGCAACGCTGGTATCCACAATCGCCGGAAGAAGGACTTCGCCGTGGGCCGGTTGTGTATCGTGCAAAGGTGCTGGATGCAAGAACCGGAAAAGTCCTCTACGAAGACGGCGACGTCGGCATGGGACTAAGCTACCTGTGGACGCGATTGAATGCAGAAAAGAACACGATCGAACTCAACTTCGACAAACGTCTGGTTACGTTCGAATACGGCAAGACCGAAGAGTAACACGCCAACCTGGCCTCTGGCCCAAACCTCGTTAGATGCTACAAGGCTCGTCGAAATCCCTTGATCGTCGGTCTACCCATTCCCACACACCGGTGTTTCGCTCCGACAGCGACGACAAATCCAGCGGCCACAACGAATCTGGCTTCAACACGATTGCAGAACGATGGCCGGATGCGTCAGAATCGCTGATTGACAAGACGCCGAGCTCGAATGATCACCGCAGAAAACCATGGCGTCCTTAATTCGCTGCACACTCTGAGGGTTCCTCCGTGACTCATTCTCTTCGACGTCTGTCGGTCGCCTGCTCCGCTCTGACACTAAGCATCTGCTTCGGTTGCGCCGAGTCAGAAACACCATCCAGTGAGAATACCACCGTGCCTGCAACCGCTGAATCCGAGCCTGTTTATCCGGAAGCACCCGAAGGCAAAGTCCTGCGTCATGCAGTCTTCTTTTCTTTCAAAGAAGAATCCAGTGAAGAAGACGTGCAGAAGATTGTTGACGCGTTTCGAGCGTTGCCGTCAAAGATTCCGGAGATCATTGATTTTCAATGGGGCACGAACAACAGTCCGGAAGAGCACGACGATGGATTCACGCACTGCTTCCTGTTGACATTCAGAAACGAAGCCGGCCGCGCGGTTTACCTGCCACACAACGCACACAAAGCGTTTGGAGATGTTCTGCGGGGACACAACAATCAGGTGTTCGTTTTGGACTATTGGGGGGACGCCGATCAGGCTGCGATGGAAAAAGAACTCAAGCACGCTGTCTTCTTTCGCTTCAAAGAAGATGCCGCGGCTGAAGACATCCAAAAGGTTGAGCAAGCCTTTGCCGCTCTACCGGAAAAAATCGATTCGATCAAACGCTTTGAGTGGGGCACAAACAACAGCCCGGAAAAACACGCCGCAGGATTCACACATTGCTTCATGGTGTCGTTCGATTCCGAAGAAGGCCGATCCACCTACCTGCCGCACCCCGACCACATGGCATTCGTCGAAATCCTGAAACCTGCCCTGGACGCACCAAGAGTGCTCGATTTTTGGGCCGAGAAGTAAACAATTGACCGGCAACAGTCGCACAGCCAGCTCCAGCGCCTCCGAAGTTTTACTGCTACCGAAGCGTGGCCTCCACGAAGGCCCGGGTTGTGGAAGATTCCGGTAGTACCAATTCCCATAGGGAGACTGCTCGGCCTTCTCCTGGTGTTGTAATCACGGTTCTTCGGGTCAGCATTCCGAGAATCAGGACCGCTTGCGGCCTGTCATCGAAGCGACATAAGGCATGGTGAACAAGGGGCTTACATCATTGACAGTCCTTTGACGAATGTTTGACTACGGTCGGACAGGGTGGGCTTGAGGGATGTCGATATCGAGCCTATGGTCGTCCCAGCAAAATGAATTTGCGGCCTGACTATTCTGAGTGAACATCAGGCAGGCGATGATCGTGACATCAGCGAAGGGAACCTCGGAGGCTCCGAGTTCTATCGCACTTCAAGGCAGGTAACTTAAATGAGCGGTTCCCTTAGCACACTCGGCGTTCCCGCAACCATTTCTCCGGAAGTGGAAGAACGCAGACGGCAGGCAAAAGCTGATAACGAAGCGCTGAATGCTTCGTATTCGAAATCCCAGCTTCGCTGGGGCAACATCGACTGGGTTGTGACGGGCTTTCTGTTCTTCATTCACCTCGGATGCTTTGCAGCCTTGGTGCCTGCTTTCTTTAGCTGGCAGGCCCTTGCCATTTGTGTCGTTATGCATTGGGTCACATGCAGCATTGGGATTTGCCTGGGCTACCATCGCTACCTGTCTCACAAGTCCATGAAACTAAAACCGCCTGCCGAGTTCGCTGTGCTGCTGGCTGGTAGTCTTTCGGGCGAAGGTTCTCCCATGATGTGGGCAGCCAACCATCGTTTGCACCATCAAAAATCTGACCAGGAAGGCGACCCGCATTCGCCGTTGGTTGGCCCATGGTGGTCGCACATCATGTGGCTGTTTGTGGCTCGCAAAGAAGAAGACAAGCAAACACTTTTCAAACGATATATCCCTGAACTCCTGGAACGTCCCATGATGGTCTTCTTTGAGAAGACTTTCGTATTCTGGCTATGGGCTCAGGGGCTGGTACTTCTGGCTGCTGGCTGGGCGATGGGTGGCTGGCAGATGGGCGTTTCGTTTTTGGTTTGGGGCATGTGCGTTCGAATGACGGCTGCCTACCATTCGACTTGGTTTGTCAATTCTGCGACGCACCTCTGGGGCTACCGCAACTATGACACACGCGACGAATCTCGCAATCTGTGGTGGGTTGCGATTTTGGCCTACGGCGAAGGCTGGCATAACAATCATCACGCTCACCCGAGCGTGGCACCAGCCGGACATCGCTGGTGGGAAGTCGACATCACGTGGTGGTCCATTCGCGCGTTACAGCTGGTCGGTCAGGCCTATGATGTCCGGTCAAAGATTCCGGAAGGTCGCAAAGCCAACGACGTTGAGCCGGATACTGAGACGACAGCAAACGCTTCTGCTGCCGTTGTCCCAGAATCAGCGGCGTAAGGAATTCAGTCCAGGTCAGTACTTCCTCTGCTGAAGACGAAAGTCAACCACTGGGCAAATGATTCATCAATTGAACCTATGCCCGGCGAGCATCGAACAGCGTAATACGTTGTAAACCGGAAGAAACCTCACCGAAGTCTTCGGCGAGGTTTTTTGTTGCGCAGATTTGCGAAGCGAAGTCGCTGGGATGAGAGCGTATGGTTCACACTGGCCAGACAGGGGTAACCTGTTAAATTAGTCGCGTACTTGAAATTGCAATGAATAACGAATGAAAGTCGAAGCCAATGCGATGGCTATACCACAACAAAACGCGCCAATCGGAAGTGGCGGAACACGAACGCGTGCTCCGAAAAATCGACGCCTGGTGGGACGAATTCCAGCGAAATGCGGATCGCCTGGAAGATCTGTTTCGTCAGGTCGCAGAATGGGACTTACCAGACTGGATGCGTCGTCACCTTCAGGGAATTCGACCGGAACTGATGTGGGAATTCGGCCCGGCGCTGCAAACGCGCGGTCATCGTTTGGTAATCACTCCCGAAGCCGCCAGCGAACTCCGCCCACTGGCAGACACCATCGTAGCTCGCGCTCCAAAGTTAACCGGATGGGAATTTTATACGTATCGCGTTCCCGAAGATCTGGAAACGACACTCCCAACCGTTCAGTCCCGAACGGACCTGGACATTTCTGACGTCACCGTTGCACTGAACGTCGGCAACGACAACCGTATCGATCTGGCGTTTCGTTGGGAACGCATGCCGAGCAGCGACGATCAGGCATTCGACGCAGCGTTTGTTGCCGCAGAAACACTGCTGGGCGAAGAACTACTGGACCGCTGGGTGGGTGTGATCAATCTGGTCGACGATCAAACGCCTCCCGAACATGGACAACGCTTCCTTTCACTCGATCGACTGAAGCCAACATTCGACGCACTTGTTAACAGCACCCGATCGCAGCTCCCTGCGGAACCGTATTCAGTGGCCGCTGACGACGGACAATGGGCTGCACTGAAACTCGAGCCGGAAGAAGCCCGCGATTATCCGGAACGCTGCGATCTGATGACGTGCATCACATGTAACCCGGATTTGATTGCTGCAACGTTTTCGAACGGACCGTTTTATTCCGAACGCTTCAGTCGCTGCAGCGAAACGTTCTGTTATCTCAAAGTCGACGGCTCGAATGAATCCACCAGCGACTATCAGGATCGTGATGACATGGAGGAAGCGATTCGAAACGCATTGTCTGCTCAGGATTTAGGCGGCCTGATCGGAGCGGGTACTGGATTGCGATACAACTATGTTGAACTCGCGTTAACTGACGTAGATCGCGGTGTGTCTGCGATTCGACGAGCGATGCAGGAAGGGAACGTGCCGCGAAGATCGTGGATCCTCTTCCACAACGCGAATTTAGCTGGAGAATGGATCGGAATGTACGATGATTCTCCCGCACCACCAATGGAAAAGGTGGAACGATAACACGCCGTGCGCGAATTGGTGTCTTCCTGTGCACTCGATAAAGCGGAACAGGCTACTCCACGTCCGGAATCTCACGTCCATGCGGGTCGGCGGCAGGCGCTGCGAGTTCTTCGGTAATGCGCTGCTGCAGTTCCGGGCCGATGAAATGTTCCATCGCTTCGGCCGGGTCGTGAAGATGGTCTTCGTTGAGGTCGAAGTTTTCCAGAAGGTAGGCTTCCCACAGGCGATGCGAACGCACAAGTGACCTTGCATAGTTTCTGCCGCGATCGGTCAGTGACATCACTTTTCCGTGAGCGGTGAGCAACTTCCGGCTTCGCAACCAGCGAACAGCCGAACCTGCCAACAGACCGCCACCCGCCATTTGATGACATTCAGAAGATGAGGCCACTGCCAGAAGTTTGGGATTCTCAGAACGTTCCTGGCGTCGAAACAACCCTGCCAGCACGTCTTCGGCGCAGATTCGAACACGTAGCTTCAGAGTTCGAAAGGTTTTCGCGATCACTCCGTTCTTCGGAGACGACAGAATCGCGATCAGCAAACACCCACCCGCAACCACGGCCGTCATACCTGCAGCAGACGAATTAGCGTGTAGAGCCAAAAAGTAACCCAACGTTGTACACGTCACACCGATGACGCACGACATCCACAACATCGTCGAAAGTTTGTCCGTAATCAGACGAGCCGTTGCGGCTGGAACAATCAGCAGCGCCACCACCAGGAGTCCGACAACGTCCATGGCAGACACCGTCACAATGGCAACGACCGTCGTCAACAGATAATGCATCAGCACAGCGCTAAATCCGAGTGTGATCGCCAGGGTCGGATCGAAGGACGTAAGTCGCAGTTCTTTCCAGAACACGCCCAGCAACAACAGCGTGATCAGCAACGCAGGCACCAGCGTGCGAAACGATTCCGGCCACAGCCGTCCAAACGTCGGACGCAGATTGACACCGGCGAAAGCGAGATCCCCAAACAGCACGCAGTCCAGATCCAAATGAAAGTGTTCCGCCTGCGAAACAACAACCACGCCAAAAGCAAACAAAGAAGTGAAAACGATTCCGATGCTGGAATCTTCAGGGACAGCCGCGTTTTTGTGTACGAACTGCGTCAGCACGGCCGTGGTGATTCCGGCCAGTAACGCGCCGATCAACATCGGAATCGGGTCGGCGCGACCTGTCACAAGATACACCGCAGCGACACCCGCCAGCACAGAATGACTGAGCGCATCCCCCAGCAAACTCATTCGCCGCAAAACCAAAAAACAACCGGCCAACGAACAGCAAACAGCACACAGAGCTCCAACAGCGATCGTCCAGAAAGCGTTTTGAACGTCAGTCCCGGGTAGCTCGAGCAATCGCGCCAGCCAGTCGGTCTGTTGTTGAAAGGGGATCGGTATCCGGGCAGCAAACATCATGAACCTGAATCGTACAGAAAGCGATCTCAACTATTTGGCGGAAGTTGCAGAACCAGCATTCTATCATCATGACAGACCACAAGCCACGCGAAGCACCGGCAGCAAAACTAAAAGGGTGTGGTCGCAGAAAGTTGTGAATCTGGAAAGGGTGGCCGCGGTTGGAGCGAGGCATGAGCGAGGCATGAGCGAAACCCCGGGGTTTCCTTCGCAGGCTTAGTCCAACCCCGGCCACCCATTTCAAAGGCAACAATCTGCTACGACACCCGGATTAAAATGCATCCGGTATCGTGGGGTCGTCGTAAGCTTCGACCAGTGCGTCGGCGATTGTCATGCATAGTTCGGCGCGGCGGACCGGTTTGCTGAGTACAGAATAAGCATCCGCGTCGGCCGCATCTTTGCGCAGATCATCGGTCGCTTCGGACGTGATCAGAATACACGGCCGCGCGGCGTTCATGTCTTTCAAAACTCGCAACGCTTCCAGCCCGGTCATCATGTGCATGTGCATGTCCAGCAGCACGATGTCGATTTGGCAATCCTGAGAATACTCAACCGCCGCTTCGCCCGATTCAACTTCGTGGATTCTCAAAACCAGCCGCGGTTCCAAAAATTCGCGCAGAGTTTCACGGAAGCCGCGATTGTCATCGGCGATGAGGAGGTCGTAGGGTTTGGGAGTTTCGATAACCATGATTCGGGAACCTCATTCGTTGAGGTAAGAACTGAAAGCAATCAGCCAGCGTCCTGCCTGTCCTGAACGCGAAGTGTGTGCGATTCTTCGATCAATTTCCAGTGAAAAAACTCACACAACCAATCAACCGAACACACAATAAATTATACCGCGCCGTTTACGCCTTTTTGCAGAAAAGCGAGGTGGGAATTTCATTCCACAACTCGGTGTCAGAATCACAGAATCCCAGCAAAACGCCTGCTAAATTGAACTTCGCTGCTTTTCGATAGCCAACATAACTTGTGCAAAGACGAGGGTTAATTTCGGTCACAAGCCATTCTTCGTTACTGTTGCCGGAACATCGCAGCAGATCGATTCCAACGTACCCCTGCTCCACATAGACAACGTCAAGCAGTCGGTTCATCAGCCGATGCAACGACTGCCGACTTGGTGGTGGGAGCTCAGCACCAATCGTCCCGCCCCGATAAATGGGACGATCACAAGAGGAATCTGTCTGCCATTCGATGTTCTGTTGAGCAGGGGGCAACACCAGCGGTGAACGATTCTTTCCACGACCAATGCATCCCACAGACCACGGCCGCCCATCGATCAACGGTTGCAGGATTCGCCTGGTAGTTGATCTCATAGAAGAAAGTGACTCCGCAAGATCACAGGATTTGCAACGAATGATCGCGTCGCAGCCAGCGCCGTCGACTGGTTTGATAACAACATGAGAATTGTTGCTGAACACAGACGATGTCTGCTCACCGTCCGCGCTCCACAAGAACACATCAGACGCTCGCCATGTGGGGATCGTAGGAACTCCGTGCTGTTGAAGATGCTGAAACATCTTCCACTTGTCAGTACCGATGCCGATTGTTTTCGCTGACGGAACG
>CAYZYB010000217.1:0-7202 GCA_964481505.1 uncultured Planctomycetaceae bacterium
GGCCTGGATATTGCATCGAAAGCCAATAGAATTACTCATTTCGTTCATAACCTGACTCACGATTTTGAACAAATGCAGGCCGCCACGGGCAAAGCATCGCATCGAATGCTGACTTGGGAAGACCTTTATATTCCAGAGGGCTCGATTCTTCACCACCTGGTTCATTTACATCATAACAACGAGGTGGCGTCATGAATGGCATACTGGATTGGGGACTGCGACTCCTGCCCGCGTTGATCATCGGCCGAGCCGCACTGATGAAACTGGCTGGTGACACAAACGCAGTGGGTATTTTTACATCGCTGGGAATGGAACCGAATGGTCGAATCCTGATTGGCGTGATCGAACTGGTCGCCGTCGTTCTGTTGCTGTGTCCGCGCGTTTCCGCTTGGGGCGCATTTCTAGGTTTGGGAGTCATGGCGGGTGCAGTCATCGCTCACACAACAGTGATCGGATTCGACGAGAAACTGGGAATGTTGTTTGCGATGGCGATCGCATCGACGGTCGCGTGTACCGTGCTGCTGTACCGACTGCGGCAACAGGTTCCGTTCATCAGATCCATGTTTGACCACTGACAATCGGTCAGAGTGAGTCGTATAGGCGTTGGAGACTCGAAGCAATGACAGGTCGGTAGGCCGACGACTGGCCTCCATGAACTTCCCGCCTTGATACAGCAACTAAAAGAAGACTTATGAGTGACGAAGCAACACAGGATTCCTCAGAACACCCTGAATTTGATCCGCACCCTCGGCGAGGTTTCATGGCAATCGCCAGTGCGGTGATTGGTGGCATCCTGACTCTTGTTCCGGTGGGAATCGGGACATTATTCTTTCTTGCCCCGGCAGTGCGAAAGAAAAGCGGTGAATCAGACTTCATCGATACGAAATTGACGCTGGACGCTTTGCCCGCCGACGGTCGACCGCAACTGGTGACCATCGTGACCGATCGCGTGGACGCGTGGAATGGTTTTCCCGATCAACCCGTTGGAACGGTTTGGCTGAGACGGATCGAAGACCAGGTGATCGCCTTCAACACTGTGTGTCCGCACCTCGGCTGCTCAGTGGAGCATCGTCCTTCACAAAACGACTTCTATTGCCCGTGCCACACCAGCACGTTCGACATCGACGGTAAGAAGCTAAATTCCATCCCGCCGCGCAATTTGGATTCACTGGAAGTCAAGCTGGACGGCGATCAGATTCACCTCCGCTTCGTCAACTACCGTGCGGGTGAAACGGAGCAGGTGCCGGTATGATCAACTCACTCATAAACTGGTTCGACAATCGGACGGGCATCAAAGGAATTATCAACGAAACCCTGTACGAACCCGTTCCCGGCGGCGCCCGATGGCGATACGTCTGGGGCAGTACACTGGTGTTTACGTTTTCTCTGCAGATGATTACCGGTATCTTTCTGTGGACCGCTTACAGTCCCGGAGCGCAAAGTGCGTGGGAAAGTGTGTACTACATTCAGCACGAAATGTGGCTGGGTAACATCGTCCGCGGAATTCATCACTTTGCCGCGCAGGCGATGGTTGTTCTGCTCGCCATTCATCTGATGCAGGTCATCATCGATGGAGCCTACAAGGCGCCCCGTGAGGTGAACTTCTGGCTTGGACTGATCCTCATGCAGATCGTACTGGGCCTGTCGCTCACCGGTTATCTGCTGCCGTGGGACCAGAAGGGCTACTACGCGACGCAGGTGTCGACAAAGATCATGGGAGCAACTCCGGTGGTGGGCCGCATCGTGCAGGATGTCGCTCAGGGTGGCCCCGAATACGGACATCACACGCTGACCCGCTTTTTTGCTATGCATGCGGGAATTCTGCCAGGACTTCTAATCGCATTTCTGGCACTGCACATCTATGTATTTCGTCGTCACGGCATCAAAGCTCACAGCACAAAAGGCCCGACAGTTCCGTTCTGGCCCGATCAGGTGCTAAAAGACGCTGTCGCCTGCCTTGGTGTTTTTGCGGTCGTGCTTGGACTGGCAGTTTTTAAAGGTGCCGAACTAAGTTCACCCGCAAACCCTTCAGAATCCTACGCGGCTGCTCGCCCGGAATGGTACTTTCTGTTTCTGTTCCGTTTCCTGAAGTTTGAAGCCGTTGAACACTTCGGACTGGCCTTCGGATCGATCTATGTCCCGGGGGCTATGATGGGAGTGCTCGTAGCAATGCCGATCATCGCCATGAAGTGGCGGAAAGGTCATACGTTCAACGTTGCCTTCATGTGGGCCGTGACTGCTGCCATCGTGGTCCTCACAGGAATGGCGATCGTCGAAGACAATGCCAATGAAGATCATCAGGCTGCCATTGCCGAAGCCCACCGCGACGCCGATCGTGTTGTCGAGCTGGCTCGCCGAGAAACTCGAATTCCTACCGATGGCGCCGTAAAGCTGCTGGCGCAAGACTCGTTTACTCAGGGCCCACGACTGTTCGCCAAACACTGTGCCAGCTGTCACCGGTTCGACGGTCACGATGGCCGCGGTCGGATGCTTCGTGAACAGACGGAATCGGGTGAACAGATTCTGGCGATGCCGGAAGCAACGGATCTTGGAAAATTTGCCAATCGCAAATGGATGCGAAGCATTGTCGTCAACTACGACCAGCACTTCGCACCACTGAAGTTTTCTGCACGCTACCTGGAAGGATCCCGGTCGGACGAAATCGAATACATCGATCCGGACAATTCTGAAATGACCGACTGGTCCGGCAATCGTGATTCGCTGCGTGCTGCGGAAAATCAATCCAACGTTGACGCCCTGGTGGAGTATCTCGTCTCACTTGCCGATCACACCGAGACCGAAGTTGATCCTGCGAAAGTCGACAAGGGAAAATCAATTGCCCTCGAAGGCACATGGGGCGGTGATCTTGAAGGCACGTCCTGTGTCGATTGTCATTCGACATTGGGAGAAGACTTCGCAGAAGATGAATCCGCCGATAACGGCGGCTATCCGGACATCGCTCAGTATGGTTCGAAAGCCTGGCTGAAAGCCTTCATCCGTCATCCGGAAAGCGGGCAGTTCTACGGTGCGAAAAATCAAATGCCGTCGTTCGCAAACAAGATGTCAGATACCGAACTGGATCTGCTCGTTGAATGGATGACTGGTGGCTACTCTCCAACCGAAGTGGAGGTCTACGAAGACCGATCGCCGGAGATTGCTGAACAAATGACCGAAAAACTCGCAGCGTCAGGACCCTCGCAATAGTCCACATCGTACCAATCCACTGATATGCAAAGCCTTTGTGAATGTGAACTAAACCACACAAAAAGCTCTCAGGATATCTGGTAAACGACGATCGCCAAAATTCAAGGTTCAAACGCGGATGTTCATATTGGTGGATTTGCTCCGTCCAAATATCCTCGGTGGATGTGCCGTTCTGTCCATAAAATACGCTGCTTCGCCCTGTTGTTGCTGATTGAGTGGGCGGCAATCCTGAATCCGGTTTACTCGCAGGATTCACTTGCGGCCAAATCCGGGATTCAGCTGAGCAGCCTGGAGACCGCCGACACAGTCGTTGAATCTCAGCCGGTCTTCTTCAATTCTCAGTCACGGTTCCTGGAATTCGGTGACAGTTCCATCAAAGTCGGCGGCTATGTGAAGGCCGACGCCATCGTCGATCTGGATTCTATCAGCGATACGGATCGATTCGACACCCGAGCAATCGCCACGGATGGGAACGATGGCAATAACTTTCGTCTGCACGCCCGACAAACTCGGCTGAACGTCGACCTTCGACACGATGAACTTCGAGCATTCGTGGAGGTGGATTTCTTTGGCCCAAGTTCCACGGTGCGCCTGCGCCATGCGTATGGCGATTTTGGCGGCTTCCGGTTTGGTCAGACGTGGAGTACTTTTGTGGACCCCGACGTACTACCGAAACTTCTCGACTTTGAAGCTCCCACCGGAGCTTTTACGACACGACGTGCCGTCGCGCGGTATCAGCAAAAGCTCGATGATGTCTGGGAAGTCTCCGTGGCTGTGGAAGATCCGACCAGCTTTGGGATTCCAAACGGCGCTCCTGCCGGCGATGTTCAGTCTGTCCTTCCGGATTTTGTCACGGAAATTACTCATCAGAGTGAGGACGTACACATGCGGGTCGCCGGCTTTGTTTCGATGGCACGCTGGCGTCCGGAAACTGGTCCAATTCAGGACGACATCGTCTGGGGAGTTGTCGGCACGACAAAGCTCGACTTTGACAGCCATAATCGGTTGAAGTGCGAGGTCGCTTTTGGTGACGGACTTCCAAAACTCCGAGGTGTGAATCCTTTCGGTTTTGATCAGTCCGGAAATTTCGAATCCAGTAGCGCTCTGGCCTGGATGATTGCCATTGAGCACGACTGGAATGACGTCCTGTCTTCCACACTGGCTTACAGTCAGCGCGATCGATCGGTCCTGTTTTCGGATGCACCGGATTCCATCGAACGCAATCAATACCTCGCGGCGAATCTGCTGTGGTATCCACGCAAAAACCTAACTTACGGCGTTGAGTACCTTTGGGGCAGCCGATTCAATAAGGACGGTGCTGAAGGGGAAGCGCACCGCATTATGTTGTCGGCCAGGTATGCCTTCTGAGTGAACCGGTTGGTCTTCGGTCAGTCGACCGGAACGTCTGTGCGGTCCGTCGATTTCACACCAAATTCGTCAGCCACTTCGTGTTCGCCAAAGGTCACCAGAGTTGTGAGCCGAATGTGCTGGCATTGGGCCAAACATGAGATAAACGCATCAGTTTTTGAACCCGCTGTATGCGCCGTCGGCTCTCCCGGCACAACTCTGGCACCATCGCCCTCCGTCTCCTTAAATCGACACGTGCTGTAACGCTTCTGGGCCAGTTTAGTAGCTGCTGTCCGCCGCGTAGTCACCCCTATATGTTGCCTGGTTAACAAATCAGTGATTTCCGTGAACCGACTTCGCAGCTAATGAAGCCGACGCGAACATTCTTCTGGCTAACGTGCAGGTTAGATCGAATACTGTTTGAACCAAGTGTGATTTGACGTTTTTAAATTCCTGTTCGAAGCGTATCGGAGTTTGTTTTATGTTGTGTCGTTTGAGTTTCGTCATGGTTCTTTGTCTGGCCCCGATTTCTGCTATGGCACAAAGTGGATCGCGAAATGCCGTGCCGTCCGGTAGTGGAACGCGGAACGTGGTGCCGGCGCCATCTTTTTCCAGCCCGTTGCAAGGCAGTGGTTCACGAAATGCCGTGCCAGCCCCGTCGTACTCCACCCCGGCTCCGTATTCAACTCCATCGAATGGAAGCGGAACGCGAAACGTAGTTCCGACGCCTTCGTACTCAAGTCCCGCACCTTCCTACTCAAGTCCCGCACCTGCGTATTCTTACCCAACACCTGCGCAGTCTTACCCGGCACCAGCATACTCCAGTCCGACGCCCACGTATGGTTACCCTCAGAGTTCCGGCTGCGGTTCTCATTACAACGCAATGCCGTATCAGCCTCGCGTTTATCAGCCGCAGTATCGAGTCTATCGACAACCATATTACTCGCCGTACCGATCGTATTATGGTGGCGGTGGCTGCTATTAAGGCATCCATGAGAAGAATGAGACCACGTAAAATGGCCTTCGAAGGCCGATGGCTCTGAAAGAGCCAGAAAATCTATTTTGCAGCGAGTGATTTTATAGTCGCTCGCTGTTTTCTTTTCCGATTTGGCAAGTGATCACATGAACTCATCACGTGCCTGTCTGGTGATTCGCGTTGCCGGCTTTGTTTGCGTACTGGCGTTTATGGCCGTCTACGCGCTGTCAAAAGATTTTGCGGCTGAGATCACTCAGGTCGAACGACCGTTGCTTGCAGTCCTGTCGTGTTTCGCAATTGCGAGTATCGCTTATCTGGTCGTTCTCCGCGTCCTCAGTTCCGCGGCCGGTCAACTGCCATCGGTGCGTGAGCTGTTTCTGTTTGGACTGGTATTTCGCATTCTGATCTGGCCATCGCTGCCAATTCAGGAAGTCGACATTTATCGTTATATCTGGGATGGCGCTGTCAGCGAAATGGGCGTCGATCCGTTTCGCTATCCACCCGAATTTGTCATTAACACGGCTCAGCAGGCGATTGAGCTGAATGAAATCGCTGATCCCGACCTGCGAAAACTGGTTGATGCGTGGCGACAGCGAAATGGATTGCGGTCGGTTGCCGGGAAAGTTCACTATGCTTTTCTGACAACACCGTACCCGCCCGTGAGTCAGATGGTTTTTCGCTTTGCCGAGAAGCTGGCCGGAAAAAATGCGTCCGAATCCCGCTACATCCTTACTCATAAAGCGGTGATCCTGATTTTCGATTTGCTGACCGCGCTGACTCTCATCGCAATTCTGAAGCAATTGCGAAAGCCGCTTCAGTGGTTTGCTGCGTGGTGGTGGTGCCCTCTGGTGATAAAGGAATTTGCCAATAGCGGCCACCTGGATTCGATCGCTGTCTGCCTTACGGCGATCAGCACCCTGCTGCTACTAACCGGCATGCAAACACGACATGACCATGATGACGAATCTTATCGATCGCAGTCGTTCGCGTTGCTCATGTGTCTCATCTCCGGTGGCGTGCTGGCACTGGCTGTGGGAGCCAAGTTGTATCCAGTGGTTCTGGCTCCCGTTTGGTTCGTCGTTATTCTGCGTCGATTTCGATGGCATGTCGTGATGTGCTCTGCCGTGTTCATCCTTCTGACCGCAGCAGTTTGCTGGCCCATGCTGTCGCATACTCGGTTTGTGCGAGATCGTACAACGAACGAAACAAATAGCGTTGCGCAGGCGCCCGCCGTTGACCCTTCGGATGCCGACCCGGGAGCCGGCATTGAAGCTTTCCATCGCTATTGGGAAATGAACGATCTGCTTTTTCTGATCGTCGTCGAAAACCTGAAGCCGAATGAAATGCTGGGAGAGCAATCGCCTGCATGGTTTGTCGTTCTGCCGGAATCGTGGCGCGTCAGGCTACGTTCGAGTTTTGCTCCCTGGTTCAATGTGCCGATTCATGAGGTTCCGTTTCTGCTAACGCGGCTGGTGTTCGCTGGCATCTACCTTCTGGTTGTGTTGTCGATCTGCGCGCGTTTGTTTACGAAACCCTTGCTGCCGGAAGAAGTCGTGCGCAGTTGCTTCCTGATACTGGCGTGGTTGTGGTTTCTGAGCCCTGTTCAGAATCCGTGGTACTGGACGTGGGCGTTGCCCTTTCTTCCGGCAGTGAAGAACCGCACGTGGTATTGGGT
>CAYZYB010000218.1:0-7175 GCA_964481505.1 uncultured Planctomycetaceae bacterium
TGCGAATTCACTTGATGCATGGAACTTTCGAACGATCGAAAAGCTCCGGAACTTGGCAGACGCGATAGTCTCTGTTTCTGTTGGACGGCGGCCGACGGGAGCAATTGGCCGCCGTTCGGATTGATTCCGCGAGATACCTGGACCAGCTCCATTCGACGTTGTGGCAGAACACCGTCCATTCGCTGGGCCACCTGTTCAATCCATTCCGGTTCCTTCTGTGACGCCGTCGACATCATGCGAGCGTACAGAGACACTTCAAGAACATTTCTGTCGAGAATCGTGTTGGTCAGCACTGTGGCAAGCCTTGCCAGCGTGTCGATTGCCTGCGATGGAAAAGTAATGAACGTCTCCACCTGCTGGTTGACCAGAGTCTTTCCTTCGCGATTCTTTACGAAACGATAACGTAACCATACAAGAGCCGACGCTTCAATGGCTCCCGGAAGCACGGGGCTGTTGTAGCTTCCCTGAACGATAAACAGACATTGATTACCGTCGCGCCACAGTATGTCGGCAATGCCCCTGGACCCGTCGTTGGCGGACGCTTCGTATTCAAATTCTCCGGTCTGAAACATCTTCAATTTTGATATTCCCATGACTCGCCATGTGCTGATTCCAACGTCGGGGTGGTTGATCAGATACTGATACATCCCAGGGTTCACTTCGTACTGCAGACACGGCATACGTCTGTATTGCGAGAGATTCCCGAGTATGTAGCGAGCTCGCTGCTGAGATCGTGCCGACATTTTCGTGAACGGAATCTGTGACCTGGAGGCCTGGAGATTCTCACGATCTGATGTTGCATCCGCCAGAATCCGAACGCCAACGCGTTGCGCCAGCTGCTCCAGCTTTTCGCTGGATTCCGCTGTGGAAGGGAAGAGGAGAAAGGCTGTGACAAACGCCATTGTCAGCACGCTGTGCGCGCACGGCAGCCGATTTCCCAAATGGAACAATTTCCCCATGACGCCGGCAGCTCCTCACTGGTCGTCGGTCCAATCACCGAATTCAGTTTGCGTCAACCCCCAATCGTCAGCAGACGATCATCGTGCTGGCTCGAACGCCCATTCGAAATCAGCACACGCAAACTGTTATTTGTCGCGGTGGTTTCGTAGAGAAACCTCTTCCGCCAAAGTGGTGTCGACCGTCTTAGGTGGAGTTCTGGTTCATTTCTGAGCCTGTCGTACAGATTTCAACTTGCAGAATTCGCCGGGTTGCGAAGGTCAGCAAGAAAGTGCCACTCCATTCGTTCAGACGCCGCGAGCAAATGGATGTGAGGTATCACTTGCAGCCATTCCTGCCGGTCATTTCGACGACGCTGTCAGTTGCAATTCCTGCAACGACAACAGTCCGGGCCATCCCACATTCCCCATCGTGTCACGTCCAATCGTGGGACGTTGTTGGGCATCGAACGACCATCATGATCCACAATACGGTCGATTGTGTCGTTGTACCTCTCGGTGGCCGGAAGACAGTGGCAACCCGACAGGGAAACAACAGCTGCGGTCAGGCACAAGGCCATTCGTTGTAAATTCACAGGTGAACTCCTCCGTGAGATCAGCCATTGCGAGCGAGTAGGACGTGCAGGTGACGGAAGCCACCCGGTAAATTACTAATCGCGTAGCTGCTGCGGCGACCTGCACAACCATTTCCGGCAAAGCAGCCAATTCGTCACGCACATTCGCCCGGCAGGATACAACTGCGCAAACTGTCAAACTCAACCGAGACGGTAAAGCGGGGACATTGTTCCTTCAGCCGCTGTTGGGCGTCGGACGGCTGGCTTGTGCTTTCGGACGGCACGGTGTGCCGGTGTCGTCGAATTCGCCGAAATCAATTTCCGGAGCTCTATTACAGGGGCTTCTGGTGGAGCCCACTACGCATCAACGCGAAGTTCGTGTCGTCAAAGAAAATTCATCCAATAACGCCGCATGTCTCAATAAAAAAGAGCCACGCGCCGACGAAGGGACAGCCCTGAAGCAACATCCCATTTTCGCGTCCGCGATGGCCTGTTTTCTTTGACAGTATTTACAGGATGAACAGGATTGTTTTCATCCTGTTCATCCTGTCTTATTTATTCAGTAACCGTACCGGCATCTTCGTGAATGCTCGGCGGCGTCCGATTCTAACGCCGCGTGACACGGCCGCGAACTTTCTGGTCGTTCAGGTTCCAGTCGTACTTCAGAAACGAGATTCGTCCGCGGCCCTGCTGAGCTGCCGCTCGGGACGCGTTGTCGGGCAGCCATTTTGCAATGGCCTGCAGTTGGGCTGACTGGCTGTTGCCGAAATCGCTTCCATACCAATTCATGATTTCAGAAAGTTGAAAGTTACCGGTTCTGGCGTCGAAGCGAAAATTCTGTGGACGACAGAAGAAGTCTTTTGCATTCACTTCCAGCTGCTGCTGTACATCTTGCGGCGTGTAAGCCTGGTTTAACAGTCTCGGGCAGCCGATCGAAGCACAGACGATTGCAAAGTGAATTCTCCCGTCACCTGTCTTCCGCAGAATCTGGTGCTCAATGGCTTCCAGTGAGTACGGTTGTCCGGCAACGTAAAGCTGCAGGTCTTTCCAGATGTTGTAACCAACGAGTTTCGCCGTGTGGTTTCGGATGGAGGTTGTTGGGTATTCGCGCAGAATCCCTTGCACTGTCACGGCGTTGTACGCATTAATCCAGAAGGCAAGTTTGGCATTCTCATCACCAAGCTGCGGATTCCCCTGTGACAATCGTGACAGGTATTGATTCAACGCCTGCCGATCTGACTGCGATGAGTGCCACGATTGGTAGTTGACATATCCATCGTTGTCGACGTACTTCTGCAGGAGCGAATTCCAGGTGGAATGATCAACCGCACTCATTGCCGTCGTCCCACGGACACGCTGGCCAACATAGACGGGATTACCGGCAACCGTTGTGGACGTTCCAACGGCCAATAATAGAACTGCGGCACTGAAAATTGACTTCATCTGCATTCCTTTGACTAATATTACGACGACGGAACTATCCGCACGTTGTTCGTTGAGGTGATTTATAGGTTCACTTTCATAGGACGAGAGGGAGGCTCAATCGCTTACAGTGAATCTTCCAGTTGTTTGGCACTTTTTCTTTTGCCACGGATTCAACGTAACTCGCTCCCTTAATTATCCCGCGTCGACCGAGAATCCGTCACCGCGTCGATTTTTTCAACAACTCGGCGACGCTGGGATTGAACATGGAGGCCGGTAAGAAATGCTGATCTTAACGATCCCATACCGACTTCCTTCGATTTGTAACCAATGATACATTGACGATTCGGGATTTTGACTACCGTCGAATTCCTATAGATTCCCTGCAAGCAATCACGGTAAACTCACTGGATATCACATGTGTGGTTTTTCTGGCAATGCCGGGGATCTCGATTCTAAATACGAATACGTCTGTTCCATGGAAGGAAACAGCCTTGAACAACAAGCGTCTTTGGTCGATCGGTGCCGTTTTTCTGTTACTCTCCAGCGTAATTATTGGTTGCGCCCATCATCAGGCTGGCTGCAATAGCTGTCAGCCGCCTGGAGTCTACGGCGGATACGGGGGATACGGCGGCAGTGCGGGAAGCGGCGGCACATACGCTGTTCCAGCTACATCGATGCCGCCTGTCAGTGGGGGTTCCGGAACCTACGTTCCCCCAGGTGGCACATACGTTCCTCCGGCCGGTGGAGGTGGTTCGGGCGGATTTTGATTCGAACCGCGTTTCCGCTCCTCAGCCTCGGCCGAATCCGGCAGTAGTATTCGCCATGTACAGCGATGTGAGATGAAATCACAGCGTAGAAATGTCGTGCTTGCGACTATTGGATTCCTGTCCTGGTGGCTTTATGTTGCGCTGATGTGGCTCAGTCGCGGGTTCGCTTACGGTACTCCTGGAATCGAACGACCACTGCTCGCGGTGTTGCTTCTGTTCGCAGCGGTGGTGAGTCTCTATTTGGGAGCGGTGTTCTGTATTCTGCGTCACGGCGTCGACGATTCGGCCGTGCCGTTGATTGCCGTGTTTACTTTTGCGTTTCGAATCCTTCTGCTGTTCAGTGAACCCATTCAGGAGGTTGACGCCTACCGCTATCTATGGGATGGCAAAGCCGTTACTGCGGGCGTCAATCCTTATCGCTACAGTCCGGCACAGGTGATGTCGGCTACTGCAAGTGAAAACGCGCCTGCAGAGTTAAGTCGCCTTGTCAAAATTCGCGACCAATCGGCGGCGAACGCCGTCGTGCTGTCGCGGGTCCACTACCCGCAACTGACTACCGTTTATCCGCCGGTGAGCCAGTTGGTGTTTGCGACGGTTGCGGCAGCCACTCCTGCTTCTGCCACTGTGCAGACTCATCTGCTGATCATCAAGTCGTTCATCGTCGCGTTTGATCTTGGCACATTCTGGATGGTGCTGTGCCTGCTGAAACATGTCGGCCAACCTCAGAAACTGGCCATCATCTATGGATGGTGCCCTCTGGTGCTGAAAGAATTTGCCAACAGCGGTCACCTCGATTCGATTGCGGTCTTCCTGACAACGGCAGCGAGTTTCTTCGCAGTAAAAGCACTCTTCCCATCAAAGACGACAACTGCTGACGGCGCTGTTCTTCACTACGCTTCCCAAAGACGAAATATCGTTTTCGCTGCATTGCTGCTCTGGCTGGCGGTCGGCGCCAAGATCTACCCCGTCATTCTGCTGCCGCTCTTCGTTGTGACCATTTGGAAGAAAGTCAGCTGGCGCGCAGCGAGTGCCGTTTTGACGTCGCTAATTGTGTTGATTCCGATTTTGATCGCGCCGATGCTGTTTCGGGAACCGCCGACTCCAACGCCGACCGCCGTATCGTCCATGGTTCCGTTCGAACCGCCGCTCCCCGAGTTGCCGCTCCCCGAGTTGCCGCTGCCGGAACTGGTGCAGTCTGAACCGCCGCTGCCAACAACGATAACGGCGTCGCCCATGGTCCCGCTCGAACCACCGCTCCCTGAGTTGCCGTCGGAACCACCGTTGCCTGGTCCGCCGTTGCCCGAGCTATCGCGCCCGGAATCGCACTCACCGGTGTCGCCAGTAGTTCGACAGCCTCCGGGGATTGACGACCAGCAGACCGGCCTGGCAGCGTTCACTCTGCAGTGGCAAATGAATGACTTTCTGTTCCTGCTACTCTTCGAGAACTTCAAGCCGCCGACAAATTCGCCATCCCTACCATTGGAAGCCGCCGATCTGGCGACGAGTAAACTGCCGGTACGTGAGCCGTGGTTTGTTGTCACATCTTCTGCCGTCCGAAATCGCTTCGCCGACACGGTGTCTTCGCTGACGGAAATCCCAGGGCACCGAGTGGCCTTTCAGATTGCGAGATTGCTGACGACCGGAATCTTTGGGCTGATCGCGTTGTGGCTTACTCACAAGGTCTGCGACACCCGCGACGCAGCCACCTGGCTGGAGGCAATTTTCCTGACCATCGCCTGGTTCTGGATGCTGCAGCCGACTCAGAATCCCTGGTACTGGACGTGGGCAATGCCGTTCGTGATGTTCTGTCGGTCGCGAGTGTGGTTGCTGATGTCGGGGCTGACGCTGATCTACTACGCGAGATTCTGGTTCGACTATCATTCGCACACGCCTGTTGCGGGAACGCCGTATTCCGGAGTGGATTTCTTCGACTACGTGATGACATGGATCGAATTTTTCCCGTTTCTAATGTTGGTTATTGCAGAACGAGTGCTGCCGCGCCGTCATTAGGCCAATGCAGTGATTGGCGTTGCTGAAGCGTCTTCGCATGAATCTGTCTTAGCTTTCGCCGATGCGGAAATGCGGCGAACGCTTGACGAGGTTCAATGGGACGGGTATTCCTGAAGGCCAACACGCCTCACCATCAGGATCCACCGATCATGAAAAATGCTCTTTCTGCTGTCACCGCTCTTTTGTTTTTTGCCATGGCGATCACGTCGGTTGACGGTGCAGATCGACCGAACATCGTGCTGGTAATGGCCGACGATATGGGTTGGGGGCAGACCGGTTACTACAACCATCCGGTTCTGAAGACGCCTAATCTGGATGCGATGGCCAGCAACGGATTGAGGTTTGATCGGTTTTACGCGGGAGCTCCCAATTGCTCTCCAACGCGAGCCACCGTGATGACGGGGCGGACCAATGATCGCACGGGAGTCTTGAATCACGGTGTTCCGCTGCGTCCACAGGAAAAAACGATCGCTCAGGCCCTTGCAGCTGCGGGTTACGCGACCGGCCACTTCGGCAAATGGCACCTCAACGGTTTTCGAGGTGTTGGGATTCCGATTTTGAAAGACGACATCCGCGGCCCGGGCCCCTTTGGTTTTCAGACCTGGCTGTCAGTGACCAATTTCTTTGATCGTGATCCGCTGATGAGTCGGATGGGTGTCTTCGAGCAGTTCAAAGGCGATTCCTCTGAGATTGTGGTCGACGAAGCTCTCGTCTTTCTTGCAGAGCAGGCGAAGGCGAAAAAGCCATCGTTCACGGTCATCTGGTATGGAACACCGCACAGTCCTTTCATTGCCAGCGACGAAGACATGTCGGAGTTCGGGCAACTCGATAAATCGTCAGCCAACCACTACGGCGAACTCGTTGCAATGGATCGTAGCATCGGCACACTTCGCAAAGGCCTTCGCGACCTTTCTATCGCCGACAATACGCTGTTTTGGTTCTGCGGCGACAACGGCGGGCTTGGGAAGATCAAACCGGAAACCGTTGGTGGCCTGCGAGGATTGAAGAACACAATTTACGAAGGCGGCCTTCGCGTGCCGGGAATCATCGAATGGCCAGACGGCATTCAGCAGCCTCGGATTACAAAATATCCGTCCTGCACAATGGATATTTACCCCACGCTGGTTGATATCGTCGGACTGCCGGCGTCACCGCTTCTGCAGGATGGGATCAGCCTCAAGCGATTGCTGAATGAAGAAATACCTCGCCGCGAAAAGCCCATCGGGTTTCGCCACACGCAGCGGACAGCCTTCATCGACAACAAATACAAACTGCTGAACGCTCGACCGAAAGAACGAGGAAAGAACAAGGTCGCCAAAGACGTTTGGGAGCTTTACGACCTGGAGAAAGACCAAAACGAAACCAATAACCTTATCGCCGAACTCCCCGAAGTTGCCGAGAGAATGAAGGCACAGTGGACAAAGTGGAATGCATCCATCGAAGACAGCATCGCCGGTAAAGAT
>CAYZYB010000219.1:0-7174 GCA_964481505.1 uncultured Planctomycetaceae bacterium
GTCCGGGACATTAGGGCTGCCCGTGTTTTCATGAGCGATCGGGCTGAACAATACGATGCGTGGAAATGACTTTCCGTTGGCTTTTGATCCGCGAGTTTTCTTAATAAACGCAACCAGTTTTTTCTGATGCTCACCCGCCTTTTCGACGCCGGCAAATGATTCGTTGTAGCCAAAGAACGCGAATACGACATCCGCCTGCACGTGCCGAAGGTAGTCGGTCATCGAAGTCGCACCTTTGCTGCGCGGAAAAGAGTCAGGTCGGTCCCCGCTGGTGCTTAAGTTGCGAAAACGAACCCGTTTGCCCTGCAAAGCACTTTGCAGCAATGTTTCCATCCAGCCATCATGCTGCATGCGGTCTGGCAAACCGTTCCCCAGAATCGCGACGACATCGTTCGACTGAAATGCAAACGGCAGGGAATCACGGTAATCGTCCGGAACATTGACCAGCTGTGGTTCTTTGGCTGGCGATGCGTTCTTGCGACCGCCTCCTTTTGCTGACTTCTCGCCGCCTTTGACAGGACCTCCAGGCTTTCCAACGTAGGTCAGGTAGGTCAGTTTTCCGCCGTTCTTTACGTCGATTTCCATCACTTGAGGCGCTGCGATTTTTGTGCCTCGGAAAACGGCTTTGCGATTTTCATCCAGTAAAGTGATCGTGAAGCCATCCAGACGAGCTTCAAAGCCACTGCGATTCCAGACGCCGACTTTGTCCACATCGACAGACTTTCCAAGATCCACTTCCCACCACGGATTTTTTGAACCGGAGTTGGACGTGTGCGTCTGCCCGCCTTTGTTCCAGTCGGACGACTTGTTTCCATCCAGCGCTTTTGGTGCGCCGCCGCTGGATCCGTTGTTGCTTGATTGCGTTGCCTTTCCGCCCTTCGCGACGTTCTTTCCACCACTCATCACTTCGACTTCAGCGAGTGTCAGAATCCGTTTGTCTCCAGGAACTTCAATTCGAACAAACCGTGCTGGCTTGCCAGTGGCCACCAGATCGGAAGGTCGTCCAGCATTCGCAGCAGCCTTCTTGCTGCTTTTCTCAGACTTTGGGTTTGATTTTGATTTTGGCTTTGATTTTTTTCGGGCTGGTTTGTTGAGTTTGTTGTGAGCCGGAATCGGACTTTCAAAGCCATCGTACATCGCTGGTTTAATTCCTACGGCGTGGGTTTGGTTACCGAATGTATTCGGCTTGAACGGGCCAACGGTGGCAACGTTCATGTCTGGTGTGATTTTTTCTTCCATGCCAAGAGTCCAGAAGATGCCGTTGCACATCAGCCGGCGGTAGCCTTCGTTTGTCAGGTCTTCGGGCGTTCCGTAAAGCGATGTGAAGACGCGACCTTCCTTTCCGGATTCCGACTTGTAGGTGCGAGTCCATTCTGACGGCTGCGGTGGCTGAGTTTCTGATGGAGGCGAATCGGGCGTCATGCCGTTCAGTGGTTGAGCCATTGTGAGAGTCTCACCATCAACCGGTTTGCCAACATAGCCACCCGCCTGCACCCACACGTCTTTCACACCACGCAGAATCGGATGCGATTTCATCGCATCGATGATCGTGATACGAGTGCTTTGCTGATGGTTCTTTCCATAGTGACCGACCCATGTCTGGCCAAGCACCTGATGGCCAAATCCAAGCTGATAGTCTGCGTCCTTCGCGTCGAAGGAATACTTTGAGTACTTCTTCCCCTTCGGGATCTTGAAGCCGTGCGTTGCCGTTCGCATTCCGACAACCGGACCGCCTCTTTTAAGGTAGTCGTCGAAGTGCTTCATCTGGTCGTCCGGCAGGTCCTGAAACCGCAGAAACACAACCGCGAGATCTGCAGAGTCCAATGCTTCCATGTGAGGAATGTTCGACGGCGTTCCGGCGACGATATTGCCGGTTTCCGGATCGATGTTGAACAGCACCGTACACTTGAATCCATGATGCTTCGCCAGCAGCCGTCCCAGCGCGGGCAGCGATTCTTCTGAACGATATTCATGATCACCGGCAACCAGAACAATATGCTTGCCTGTGCCGACGCCCGATGTCCCTTCAAAAACAAGAGGATCCGCCTGAACTGTCGCAGTAAATGCGATGACAAGGGAGAGAGAAAGCAGAAATCTCATGGTCACAGTTTCGTTATTAGACGCAGGGTGGGTTACAAACTGCTGTAGAGAGTAGAATAGTGCCGGGCGGTGTCAATCGATTGTGATCGGGATGAACGTTCCGTGTGACAATTTTTCAGCATCCACCGTATCATTCCATCAGACGGAATCTTAGATCATGCATCGACAGGAAAATTGACATTGAAAAACGACTTCCCAAGCTCGAGCGTTCTGATTGTTCTGCTGTCTGCATGTGCTTCAGGCTTCGCCGACGAACACCCGAACGTGTTGTTGATTTTGGTTGACGATCTCAAGCCAGCACTTGGCTGCTACGGCGACACTGTTGCGAAGACGCCGAACATCGATCGACTCGCCGCCCGAGGGATGCGGTTTGACCTGGCTTACTGCAATCAAGCCGTTTGTGCTCCTTCACGCTTCACATTGATGCTCGGTTCGCATTCCACTTCGACGGGGCTTTACGGACTTGGCAGTCCGCTGCGACAAATTCTTCCGGACGCCGTCACCATGCCGCAGCACTTTGCGAAGCACGGCGGTTACCGCACAGAATCACTCGGCAAGGTGTTTCACATCGGACACGGAAACCACGGCGACCCTGTTTCGTTCAGCGTACCGCACTTCCACGACAAAGTAATCGAATACCTCGACCCAGCCAGCACCGATGGCGGGAAGTTGACACGCGAAGAAGCCTACTTCAGCAATCAGAAACTGAACGAAATCAAGTCACTGCCGCGAGGTGCCGCGTTCGAATCTCCGGACGCCGCTGACGACGAATACGCCGACGGTCGCGTGGCAAAAGAAACGATCAGACGCCTGCAGACTGCGAAAACGCGACGTACAGAAAACGGCACACCGTTCTTCATCACCGCCGGATTCGCTCGCCCCCACCTGCCGTTCAGCGCGCCAAAGAAATACTGGGACTTGTTCGATCCAGCAGCTCTGCCGATGCCGGACTTTGAAGAACACCCGACAGACGCTCCCATCGTCGCAAAAAAACGCGGCGGCGAAATCAGCAACTACAGCCCCGTGCCGGAAGATCGAACGGCGACATACACCGATGACCTGAAGCGAAAACTCATTCACGGCTACTACGCCAGCGCCAGCTTCGTCGACGCGCAGATTGGTAAAGTCATCGACGAACTCGACCGACTGCAACTTGCCGAAAACACGATCGTCGTACTCTGGGGTGACCACGGCTTTCATCTGGGTGATCTCGGCGTTTGGACCAAGCATACCAACTACGAACAGGCGAACCGAATTCCGATTTTGATTTCCGGCCCCGGCGTTGAACCACAACAATCCACACGCCAACCCGCCGAAAGCGTTGACATCTTTCCCACCATAGCGGAACTCGCCGGGCTCCCTGCGCCAAAAGGACCGCAACCGATTGACGGCATCAGCCTGGTTCCCGTGCTGAAAGATCCAGCTCACCGTGTGCGAGATCATGCCTTCCATGCGTACCCGAAACAGAAACTGGGCCGCTCCATTCGAACCGAACGTTACCGCCTGGTGGAATGGAGACCGTTCGGGAAAGACAATGCCACCGAATACGAACTCTACGACTACAAAACCGACCCTCTTGAAACCCGCAACCTCGCCACCAGCAAACCAGACGTCATGGCAAAACTCAAACAGACACTCACAGCATACCCGCAACCCGTCCCACGAATTTCCGTGCGGCGAAAGGCATCAAAAAAAACGCAAAAGCCACACCAGCAAAGTGACTAACGCTTCGTCGCCGGATTGCTGGTGATGAATTGAGACAGGTTGCGTACCGGATAACAGAGGAGGGGCACCAAAGGTGCTATTCGACTCTTGACCCCTTCCGTGCAGCGATAAAGGATGATAATGATGAAAACTGGCCCCATAGTTTTATTCATCCTGGCCGTACTGTTTTTTTTCTCTGCCCTCAGAAATGTCAGCAACATCCCACAGGGGATGGGGAATGTCAGCTACCTCGTTGGATCGTTCATGCCATCAATCGTCTGCGTCATCGCCGGGTTGGTTCTGATGAACACGGGAAAGAAGAAGGAGTAGGAGGCGGGAGTCTTTTCTGAGTGTTGTGTTTGATATGATCTTTTTTGTTGGCTGACGAAAGGTTTGTTGGCAGAAAAAAGACTCCCGATCCTCTCGGTGAAGGACGAAGGTCATGCCAAGGCGCAATAGAGTTCGTACTGGCGGGTGTGTTTATCATGTTCTGAACGGAGCCGTTGCCAGAAAACAGATCTTCGACGATGAAGGCGACTAGGCGCCTTCGACAAAAGAGTGCTTGCCGAAGCTCTGTATCGTGTTCCTGTGCGACTTCTGTCGCATTGTCTGATACTGAATCACTGGCACCTTGTGATCTGGCAAAAACGCGGGCGAGACGCAGACCTGTCCGAATTCATGTGGTGGATGACGGTTCCTCTTACACAACGCTGGTACGCTCATCGTGGTACGTCCGGAACCGGTTCGCTGTATCAGGGACGATTCCAATCATGCCCCGTTCAGGGTGATGAACAATTTCTGACCGTTTGTCGTCACATTCATGGAAGACAGCAGTCGCATTAAAATGGGAAACGGACCGGAAATTATTTCTGTCTTTCGACGGTTCGCACTCTCAATGCTGAAGGGCAACAGTACGTGCAAGAACAACGTTCGAAGAAAACGACTCAACGCAGGATGGGATTAGGACAAACCCGAGCGTATTCTGCTGGCGTTTCAGGACGCTTGAACTTGCGATTGCCCTGGACGGAACACGCAGGCGGAGCAAATAACTGAACCGGCAGTATCTGCTGAATGTCAATTCGTGAGTCCATCGTACGCCTCAGATTTCACTTTTGCGAGTTCAGTGCCGATAGTTCTGGTAGGGGTGATTTTGCGGATTCAGTACTGCTCACGGAAGCAGGCTGACCATTCAGGACGGCGGAAAATGAGCGACAGCGAACGCATCAAACAGTTAGAAGAACAGGTCCGAGTGCTCGATCAGCAGCTCATGCAGACTCAAAAGCTGAGTTCCGTCGGTGCCTTGGCGAGTAGCATCACGCATGAATTCAACAACATTCTCACAACGGTGATCAACTACGCCAAAATGGGCGTGCGTCATAAAGATGCAAAGACGCGTGACAAAGCGTTCGATCGAATCCTGTCGGCTGGTCAGCGAGCCTCAAAAATCACCACCGGTATGCTGGCGTACGCTCGCAACACCAGCGATCGCTATGAACCCTGTGAACTTAACAAGTTGCTGGACGACGTCATGGTGCTGATGCAGAAAGACCTGCAGATGCATCGGATCGGTGTCGACCAACAGCTACAGCCAGCGGTTTGGGCGAACGTGAACAATAGCCAGATTCAGCAGATTCTGATGAACCTGATCGTAAACGCGCGGCAGGCGATGGACGAAGGCGGTCGACTGAAACTGGTCATCGCAGACAATCCGGAAGAAGGCTGGGCCGAAATTTCTGTCGGCGACACTGGCAGCGGAATTCCCAACGACAAGCTGCAGAAGATCTTTGACCCGTTTTACACCACCAAAACAGCGGATGCGCGAGGCCAGGGCGGAACCGGGATCGGTCTGTCGCTTTGTCGCAAGATCATCGAAGCTCACAAGGGGCGTATCCGAGTCGAAAGTGAAGTCGGCAAAGGGACGATGTTCACACTGAAGCTGCCGCGAGCGGAGTCGCCAGCCGGAATGGTAGATACGTCCGCCGCCTAGCGTGCGAGAAATCTTAGTGGAGCTCGTCAGCAGCTTCGGAAGTCATCACAATACGCCGCCGAAATTCTGAATGAGTTTCGCTATACTGCGATTATCGTGCGACGCCGCGCTGGCAGTGTGTTTGGCGCCGTGGTGGCACGACTTGCCCTTCATGTTATCTGTCTCAAAGTGGTTCAACTCAGTATGCCCACGCCGTCAAATACGCTGGTCGAAAGTCTAACGCAACGGAATCAACAGCACGTTCTGCAATGGTGGGACGAGCTGTCTGCAGACCAGCAACTGGAATTGACCGCACAGTTGCAGTCCGTTGATTTCGATACCATCGAAACGGTCTGGAAGGCCGCTCAACAGCACGATAGCAAGCCCGACGCCAGCACTGAGAATCGAGCTGATATCGCCCGAGCCCCTGCGACGGTGGTGCGCCAACCAACTTCGGATGCTGATCAAGCTCAACGCCAGGCTGCCATGGAAATCGGTGAACAGCTGCTGTCGGCGGGTAAGGTTGCCGTGATTACGGTGGCTGGCGGGCAGGGCAGTCGTCTGGGATTCGAACATCCCAAGGGCATGTTTCCGATTGGACCTGTCTCGGATCGCACGCTGTTCCAGATCTTTGCAGAACAAATTCAGGCGAGAAAAAATCGTCACGGTGGCGCGATTCCGTGGCTCATCATGACCAGTTCTGCCACGCACGCAGAAACGGTCGCATTCTTTGAGCAACATGAATACTTCGGCCTGCAGTCAGAAACGGTGTCATTCTTTCAGCAGGGAAGCATGCCAGCTGTTGATGCTGCAAGTGGTCGCCTTCTGATGGGCGATAAAGGCAGTTTGTGTCTGTCGCCCGATGGGCACGGTGGGCTCGTAACGGCACTCAAGTCGTCCGGGCTGTTGGGCGAGATGGCAACCGCCGGCGTTGAGCATTTTTTCTATCATCAGGTTGATAATCCCACGGTGATCATGTGTGACCCGGTGTTGATTGGTTTACACCATCAGCAGGAATCTCAACTGACGACGAACGTGGTAGAGAAGTCCAGCCCCATGGAGCGCATGGGAGTGCTGGTTGATATTGACGGCAATCTGGAGATCATCGAATATAGCGAACTGACGGAAGAACAGGCGTCGAAGTCAGACGACACCGGACAGTGGATCTTTTGGGCTGGCAACACGGCGATTCACGTGTTCACGCTGGAGTTCTTTCAACAGCTGACGACCGATGGCTGCGGCCTGGAACTCCATGTTGCCAACAAGAAAGTGCCGTACCTAAGTTCCAACGGCGAACGGATTGAACCTGCTGAACCAAACGCGAATAAGTTTGAACGATTCATCTTTGACGCATTGCCACTGGCAAAGAACGCGTTGATCGTCGAAGGCAACCGCGATCGCGAG
>CAYZYB010000220.1:0-7147 GCA_964481505.1 uncultured Planctomycetaceae bacterium
ACACCAGGCTCGTCAGGACACTTACGGCGATCCCCGCACTGTGTGGCCAAACCGGAAGTTTTGTGGCAAGGAAGCAGTAAGCCGCTGCGAATGTCCCGATAGATAACGTGAGCTGCCAGCCAGTGGACAATCCCGCTGCTGCCAGGAAAACGCTGAGCCCGATCGTTGTTAACGCAACTGCTAAACCAGCGTCTGATACAGGTGTTTGCGGTTTCCTGTCAGCAGAATCGACACATCGCCAGCTTAGAAAAGCAGCAACCCAAATCGCAGCAAGTTGAAGGGATCGCAACAGGATCAGCAGGAACAGATTGCTGACGTTGGCGTTCATCGACAGATTCTGGTTCACAAGCCAGTCGAACAACAACGGCAAAGTGCAAAGGGCGACCAGTGGTACGAGCAGTGTTCGCGCGGAAACACGTCGACTTACAAATGGAAGGTAAGTCAGTGACAGAGCAGCAAGCGTAAGACTTGCGGCAAGCAGAGAAATCGCGACGCCCATCGGCATCAGGACGCTGACGATTCGAATACCGGCATGCAGAGCCAGAGCCAGACCAACGACGGCCAGCAAGGTCGGAAGTTTCGCGAGGGGACTTTGGTCAGTGGAAGTTCCCACCGCGTCTTGCTGTACCGACTTGTCAGACGATTTGAAAAGAAAACGCCCCGCTAAGGTAGCCACGATTGTAGAACCAGCCGCCAGCAGCCCAAGGGGAACAACCACCAGTCCGCAGCAAATCGGTACGACGAATCCCAACGCCATTCCAGCGAACGTCGATGCCGTTGCACGGTGCGGTAGCACTGTCTGTCGCAACCAAACGAGCAGCGCGAATGTCTGAACAAAAACGGCAACACCTGGCAGAACAAAGACGCTCCACTGGCCTGAATTAGCGTGAAGTTGCGCGGACCATTCCAACAGCAGGTTCACGTTCCACGCCATCGTCAGCGACATTGCCACCAGACACACCGCCGCAACGATTCCGACTTTCCGCATACCTGGACGCAGGAAGGAAGCCGCCATCCAGTTTGCAACAAACACCGCTGCGGCTGCCGCCAGCAACGCAGTACCCAGAGAATAGCTCGAACTGCCACACGTCAAAATCCACGTGACGACAATTTGCACAGCGATGATTGCGGCGGAAAGACCAGCAGAAAGAGGACTTCCGTAGCGGGAGATCCAATCTGTGATACGACTCTTCATGGCGTCCATGCCTGTTGAAGCGAGGGGAAAACTTAGAACCAGACGGAAATATACAGCAAAGCCGTTCCCAGTCTCAATATGGAATCAAAACGCCGGGAAAAGCAGTGTTCGAACCGCCGCATGAGTTGGTTGGTTGGTTGGTTGGTGTTCGCATCCTGTTGTCAAAGGCGTTGGCCGCAAACGGGAATCGGCGGCAGCTGGAAGCCATCGCACGTTTTCGATTGCTTCGAACCCGCAAGGCGCGTGACGTGGTCAAATTTGTCAGGTAAGTTCCTCAAGCAGTTTCACGATGGCGGCATATTCTTTCGGTCGTGGGAGGTCTTCGAAGTCTTTGAACTCACCGGCGAGAGCGTTCTTTGCCAGTTGCAGTGCTGTGGTTCCGTTGTCTTTGATTGGGCCTGAATTTGCGCCGCGGGCGATGAGGAGACGAATCAGTTGCGGCTTTGCGTACATCACTGCGTATCGCAGCGGTGTTGTGTCTGCGTCGGGATCTCGACGTTCTATGTCGGCGCCGTTGTCGAGCAGGACTTCCGCGACTGCTGGCTGATTCCACAGCACGGCACAGTGAAGTGGAGGTGGCGTCCAGCCTGGTCCGTCGACGGCGGCCGGATTGGTTGCAATGAATGATCGAATGGCTTCGACATCGCCTGCTTCGATGGCTGTGGCGAATTCGTTGTCCGGATTCATGCCACCGTTGCCTGTTTTGCCTCGCTACGTTTCCTACAAATGCTCACCACCGGAAACATGCAGGATTTCACCAGTGACAAAGCCAGACTTTGCCAGATACTGCACGGCGTTGCAAATGTCCTGTGGCGATCCGCGACGCTTCAACGGAATCGCGTCCATCGCGCGCTGGTCGTGCCAGTCATCTCTGCCCGGTGGCGGAAGAATGGCGCCGGGAGCAATCCCATTCACCTGAATCGCCGGCGCCAGCTGCTGGGCCAGACTTTGGGTGAGACTGAAAAGTGCGGCTTTCGAAGCACTGTAGACTGGATGAGTGTCTGGCGGTCGTATGGCTCGCCAGTCGAGAAGGTTGATAATGTGCCCGGATTCGCCATCGGGCAGTTGAGCGGCAAATTGCTGAGACAGCATCAACGGGGCGAGCGAATTGATGGCGAACTGATGATGCCAGTGCTCTTCATCGATGTCTGCGAGCTTGCGATCGTCGAACGCAGCAGCGCAGTTTACAAGAAGTCGTGCCGGCCCAAGTTCAGCGGCAGCTTCAAACACTGTTGCTGCGGCAGCGGTGGGCTGGCGCAAATCGGCCGCCACAGCCAGGCTGCGACGACCAAGCTGACGAATGTCGTCAACGATTTGATCAGCTTCTGTCTGCGAACGACCGTAATGTACGACGATGTCGAGCTGCGGGTCGTCTGCCAAAGCCAGGCCGATGGCGCGCCCAACGCGTTTTGCCGCTCCGGTGACAACTGCGACATCACCTTTGGCAAGCGGTTTCGGACTGGTAGGTTTATTCGGCATATGTGACGTTATACCATGTCGCCATTCAGGCTGCGATGCAGTTTTCGCAACGCTTCGCCTTCGATCTGACGCACACGTTCGCGAGTCAGCCCGAGCGATTCGCCGATTTCTTTTAGTGTTTGTGGCTCACTGTTGTCGAGTCCAAAACGCATACGCAGAATGGTCGATTCACGCGGGTCCATCTCTTCCAACAGCCGAAACACATGCTTAAGGTTGTCGGTGTTGATCAGTTCATCTGCCGGGCCGATGTTACGATCGTCCGGAATGATCTCGCCCAGCGTCATGCCCGCTTCGTCCTGTTCGGACTGAGGCGATGCGTTGTAGAGTGCGATTGCCTTCTTGACGATTCGCAGCTTCTTTGGCGGAATTTCGAGTTCGCGAGCGATATCTTCCGGCGTCGGTGTGCGTTTGAGTTCTTCTGCAAGTTTCGCGGACGCTCGCCGCCACTTCGACAGCAGTTCGACCATGTATGCGGGAACGCGAATCGTCTTCGCTGTGTTCACCAATGCGCGTTTGATGGACTGCTTGATCCAGTAACTGGCGTAGGTACTGAATCGCGTGTTCATGTCCGGATCGAAACCTTCGACCGCTCGCAGCAGTCCAAGATTTCCTTCTTCGATCAGGTCCTGAAGCGGCAGGCCCTTGCCTGAATAACCGCGTGCGATGTTGACGACGAGTCGCAGGTTGGCCCGAACCATGCGATCTCGTGCTGCGGCATCTCCTCCGCTGATAGCTCGTGACAGTGACTTTTCTTCATCTGCTGTGAGCAAAGCTGTTTCGTTAATTTCACGGAGATATGTTTCGAGTGGCGTTTGCACTCGAGAACCCGAACGTGACTTCGTTGACGTTTGAGCCATGGACTACCTGCAATCTAGGGTTGGAACTCCGCCAATCCTTCGGCGCAATGGTAGGAAATACCTTTTCGTTATCGACAACAGTTCGTTCCGGGTTGACCACGTACCGGCAGTTTTCGCCGCAGTCGCCGAATGCCGAAGTGACAATGCGCCAACCGCTTTGAAGCGATCAAACGTCGGAACCGGCACAATCGAAAGTGTTGGTGCATCTTCTGGAGGCGCCGAAAGGTCGAGATAACCTTCGCGACAATTCGCCCGACGTTTCCTGGACGAATCGAGTGCGCCTTCGAGTGTGCATTCAAGCGCGCATTCGAACTGCCTGACCTGCCGAGTTCCTGCGATCTCCGATTGCATGGACACTGGGGATGGGGACCGCTTGCACTTCCTGTGACTCAGCAAACGCAGCGTTTTTATTACTCAGCGGCGAAACTGCTTGCCTGGCGAACCTGCCCCGCAAGAATATAAAAAGAGTAGTCACTTTCGAATTGCTCACAACAGCCCGCTCTGTCAGCAGAGCGGCAAACGTTTTTGGGTCACGGAGTTAGAAAGATACAATGGGTCAGGATGCATTCGTTTACGCGGGAGCAGTCGCTGCCCTCACACTGGTCGCTTCCGGTTGGGGCTACATTCGCAGCTTCTGGGCGCAGATTTCAAGTCGTCTGATTGTGACTGTCCAGATCTCGGGCTTTCAGTCAGAAGCCATCCAGTTGTTGCTGCGCGAAAAATTTACGGCGTCTCGGCTGGGGCCGCGAGAATATATTGGCTGGCTACTGCACGTGCGCAGTCGCCGACGGACACAGTTGGTCGCCATGGAATCGATCGGCTCGGCTGGTCGAATTTTCTGGCGTGGATGGCGTCCCATTTGGGTAGTCAAAGATGCGGCTGCCACGACTGGCGTCGAAGAAGGGGTAACATCTCGTGACTGGAACACCAACGGATACAAGTTGTTGTTCTTGCGAGGCGTTTTCGATTGCGACGGATTGATTCTGGAAGCGGCTGAACATTTCAACTTTCGCGTCGCATCATTTAATGAAGACGATGTTCCCGGACAGCGGCGGCACTTTGTGCGTCACGTCTACGGAACCGCAGGTCACACGATTGCTCACGCGAAAAACCATCGCGACGGAGCATCAGCAGGTCCGGCCTCTGCATTCGACACGCGAGCGTGCATGCAGCATCGGACCGTGGGCTGGGACATCACAGACCTCGGACACCCGGACGTTGGCGAGGAAGCGGCCGTTGATCGCCTGGCTTTAACATCAGAAGCGTCAATGCTGGTCAAAGAGGCTCACTTTTGGAAGGACAACGAACTCTGGTACCGCGAACGATCCATTCCGTGGCGGCGAGGCTGGCTGCTGCACGGTCCTCCCGGCACTGGAAAAACGGCCCTCATTCGAGCGGTCGCTGAAGATCTGGACCTGCCGGTCTTCGTGTTCGATCTGGCAAGTTTGATGAATGAAGAAATGCAAAGCGAGTGGTCGCAGATGCTGTCACAGGTGCCATGCCTTGCGGTCATCGAAGACATTGACGCCGTCTTCGAAGGCAGAAAAAACATCACTGGCCGCGAACAACACCTCACGTTCGATTGCCTCCTGAATTGCCTCGACGGAATAGAACGCTGCGACGGTCTGTTTGTCGCCATCACGACAAACAAGCTCGAACACATCGATCCGGCACTCGGTATTCCGGACGAAAGCGGAAAGAGCTCTCGGCCAGGCCGCATCGATCGAACGCTCTACATGGGGCCGCTGGCAGAACCAGCAAGAAGAAACATCGCGGCTCGTATTTTGAAGGACCTTCCGGATCTGCAGGAATCCATGGTACGCCAGGGCGATGGCGAAACTGCGGCCCAGTTTCAGGAACGTTGCTCTCGCCTTGCGCTTGACCGGCTGTGGGACGATCACAATGATCAGGTCGTTATGGATGAGCATGATGACGACTGCGATGAAGATTTCGCACCTCCTTTATTGATGCATCCGAGCGTTGAAGATTCTGAAATTCTGTCGTTCCCGGATTGATGGCGTGGCGGGAAGCTCACTGTGCGAGGTATGACATAAAGCCTGGAACTGTTGATACGTGACTCAGCAAGCTTACTCAAAGACTCAGACAGGCTACCTTCATTGGCTGATGCATGCGCTCGCGACTCTGCAGTTGCTGATCGCCGTGCTTCCCCCCAAAGTGCCGGTGCTGCTGATTACATTTGCAGTCAGCGCAATCGTCGGGTTTTCGATGGAGTCACTTACTGTTGCTGACGAAGGCGACTCGTTGGCCGTCCGGTTTGGCCTACTGCCGTTATTCGGCACGAAGGTGCGGTATGCAGATGTCACCTCGGTTTCCGTGGGAAAGCTCGGACTTCTCGACGGCTGGGGAATGAATTATGCTCCGGGCAGGGGCTGGGTGTTTAGTATTCGTGGGCGAGATTGCGTTGACGTGTTTCGCGGAAGGCGTTTGCTGCGAATAGGCACCGCTGAACCGGAACAACTGGCCGCGTTGATTCGAGAGAAAACAGAATCCTCCCGCGTGTCTGCCTGATGGCTGACGGCTCTGCCTGCACTTCCAGGCCAAGGTTCACTTGCAGGTCTCGTCACCGGCAACAATCAGAAAATTCGAAAGAACGACTTTATGCGAGACATCCGCATCGCCGCAGTGCAATTCGAACATCGTAGCGCTGATCAGTCTTACAATCTGAGTCGCATCCGAGCGTTGACGCAGCAAGCGGTGGAATCCGGCGCGGAAGTCGTCAGCTTTCACGAGTGCTGCATTTCCGGATACACGTTCGTCCAGCAGTTTTCGAAAGAGCAAATGCTGGAGCTGGCCGAAGATGTCCCGGATGGGCCGAGCGTGCAGCAGTTGATGCAGATTTCAGAAGAATTCAAAGTGCCCATTCTCGCTGGCCTTTTTGAACGTGAGGGCGATGAAGTTTTCAACACATACGTCTGTGTCGACGGCTCGCAGCTGGTTGCCAGGTTTCGAAAGCTTCACGCTTTCGTGAACCCTCACCTGTCGCCCGGCACCGACTTCGCCGTGTTTGACCTTCGCGGCTGCAAATGTGGCATTCTGATTTGTTACGACAACAATTTGCCTGAAAACGTTCGAGTGACGGCGTTGAAGGGTGCGGAAATTATCTTCATGCCACACGTGACCGGTTGTCTGCCGTCTGTAATGCCGGGACGTGGACTGGTGGATCCGGAACTGTGGCACAATCGGCAACAGAACCCAGTAGCCCTGCGTCAGGAATTGAACGGCCCAAAAGGACGCGGGTGGCTCATGAAATGGTTGCCAACGCGACTTTACGAAAACGGTGTCTATGGAATCTTCACCAACCCCATCGGCATGGACGACGATCAGGTTCGCAACGGCAACGCAATGGTGATCGATCCGTACGGTGACGTTATTGAAGAATGCCAGAAACTGGATGACGACGTCGCTGTCGCTTTTTGCACCGCCGAAAAATTCATCAATGCCAGCGGTCAACGATACATCAAAGCTCGCCGACCGGAACTCTACGACGACCTCGTTGCGAAACAGGATTCTCCGCCGGTTACGGAACCGGGTTGGAAACTGAAGTACAAGTAACCTGCTCGAAGTGTGTCTCGTTCCGCCGCGCACGGCCAGGCAG
>CAYZYB010000221.1:0-7145 GCA_964481505.1 uncultured Planctomycetaceae bacterium
CACCAGCAGCTGAAGCTGATTGAGTGCCATCGCAACGACGCAGCCGAACACTTCGAGGAATTCCAGGTCTTTGGTATCGAACCCCTGCGTGCCCGGACTTTCGACGTTAAAAGTCCCCAGCACTTCATCGTGCATAATCAACGGCACGGTCAGTGAACTCCGCGCGTCGACGGCACCGCTTAGATAAAGAGGGTCAGTCTTGGTGTCTCGGCAAAGGTGGCTTTCGCGAGAAGCCGCCACATAGCCTGTTACGCCGTTACCTTCGTCTTCCGCAAAAAGTCGCCGCGTGCTGGCTTCTTCCTGCATACCAACTTCCAGCAACGGAATCAGCTCGTTGGTTTCCGGGTTCAGCACCCGAATTTCGATCGTATCGAACCCCAGAATATCCTGAGCGTATTCAAGGATCTTCTCCTTGAGCAATTCAGAACGTTCATGGTGCAGCATTCCTGTGACTTCATCGGGCGACAAGTCACCGAGCTCGATCCCGGCCCGGTACAGGGCTTCACGCTTTTGATTCTCAAGAATTTCTTCCGAAACATCTCGGACAACAATCGTCGTAAACGGCTCCGTCGCCCCACTGCTGCCCGGGAGTGGCGAACGAGATGCTCGAATGGCGACGAACTCGCGCTCTGCCATTTTCAGAATGGCTTTCAATACTTTGTCCGGACCGGGATCCATCTTCAGCGGTAGCACGTCAGGACTCAGCATTTCGGGGCTGCCAAGTGCCTCCAAAAACGACAAACCAACAAGCGACTGTTGGCCACCGGACATATGTTGAAACGCTTGGTTGTGCCACACAACTTTGCCGTCGGCATCAACAAGCACCAAAGCGTCAGAGACGCTGTCAAGGAATCCCTGAGCACAAAGCTGCAGGTCCTGTGTGCGTTTCGCGAAGGTGCCGGTTAGCAAAAAACCATCGGCCGTTTCCGCTTCGGGGGCCTCAAGGCGAACGACTTCCACGCTGTCGCCCATGATTCTGCAGAACTCGTCCGCTGCTTCGTCCGAATCACCGGACACCACTAGCCGTGGTCGTGAAGAACCCACGTTTTCAGTCCCTGAAGGTTTACTCATTCGCGGTTTGTCTGAAACGTGCCAGACTCCCGAAGTAGCGTTTGATTAAACCGCAACCGAACACCTGTCGAAAGCCCAACCCAAAAGAATTTCAGCCAGAACTCGTAAACTTTCGAGACTGAGAATGAAACGAATCAGCAGCTTGCGAAAGGCTGCGGAGCTGTCAGGCAGCATCTTTGTAACCCGCAGTTCTTTTCTCCTGAATCTGCACGTGATCATCCGGATACGCTCCCAACTGACCAACCAGTGCCATCACAGATTCATCGCCTCGAATAATCCGCTGCCCGAGCAGATCCATGCGATCCATTTCCTTCTGAACAAGCTCCGTATATTCGAGGATTTGCTCTCGAGTCAGATCGGCAGGTATCTCAATGGGAGCCCCCGCCAGCAGCAACGCTCGCGAGAACGGTTTGGGGATCAACATATCAGACCAGGCAGCTGAGACCGACCAATAGCTGGTGGCGGTCAGCGTGGTCGGAATGATGGGGCGCCCTGTACGAGATGCAAGATAGACAATGCCGTCTTTCATCACTCGTCGTGGTCCTCGTGGGCCGTCTGGCGTGATACAAACGTGCAGATCCGGCTGATCAATGAGTTGCCGGGTGGCCTGAGCACCCCCGCGGCTGGCAGAACCGCGGACCGGCGTGATTCCCACCATTTTTACGGCGTGAGCCAGGTATCCGCCGTCCTGATGACGACTAATCAGCCCTGACAATTTGAAAGTCTTCAATGAAAACACGGCGGCGACAATCGCATCGTGCCAGATACAAAAACAGTATCGGATCGATCCCGTGGCGGCGCGATACGGCGTCCCGTCTTCAACAACTTTGCGATGATCCACACGCACAGTCAGGAACAAGAGCTTCAAAGCCCAGGTCCCCAGACGAGCAATCATCCAGTTGGCAAACCGATTTTTAATCTTCATTCCAGCATCCGTGCTACACGTTCGTTGTGTGCGAAAAACAGCCACACACGCGATATCTCGTCAAAGCGAAAAATCGTCGCTGGCACCTGTTGGCCCCAGGCTCAACTGTGGCTGGAAACGCACGCAGCATTCTGCCCCAAAAAGCGATCTGCGCCTGCGCGGGTTTGAATTAGACGGCTTCCGATGGACGCATCCGAGCAAATCGCGTCACTGCATTCATCTGCTGCGGCAAAATTCCACTTTACGGTCAGCAGATTTGTCGCAGGAGCAAAGCAGCAGCCTCCCCCCAGGGAAGCACAACAAACGGAAGCTTCCTGATGTGTTGTCGTGTTTTCACGATTCCTATAGACCGTTGGAAGAAAATCGTTAAGTTTCCAAAATAATCACTTTATCCGGCACAACAAGTGCTTTCTCCGCAAGAAGTCGATCATCATTCTTCTGCATTCACGCAGAACGATCTATACCCCAACGATCGACATCTTAAGCAGCTTGCGATTATTTATACGGAGATGACCTGACGTTCTTCTCACTCGTTCATTTGCAAGCTGAGTTATACTGAAGGCTTCGCCTGTCTAACCGGACAAGCGGAGCCTTTTCACTTTGACGCCGTCTCACCTTCCGGCTGCATCAATCCAGTTCCACGTTGCGATTGAACGTGTGGTCGACGATTGTTGGTGACAATTCCAGTTTCCGACCGACTTCGTGAATGAATTCACGCTCTTTTCGCGTCACGCGGCCGTCTGATCGGGCGATCACGCAGAGGTCACGAATCAAGTGACTTCTTCTCGCCAACGGCACCACAGCATTGGCTTCTTCGACACGGTCGTCGAGACGTTCTTCCAGCTTGTCGATGTTCAGGTGGTCGCCGAATGTGCCTTCGCCAAACAGACTGTTGAAGGCTTCGATTTCCTTATCACTTATCGTGCCACTGACTTTCATCAGTACACAACCCGCGGCAAACAACACGCGCCTCATCATTTCTGCGGTTTGGCTGTCTTCTTCAAGGTATGTTGGAGCCATCAACTGCATGAGTTCATGGCATTCCGCTTCCAGCTGTTCACGTGACGCTCCGCCTTTTCTGACCAGGTCAGACTGGAAGAAACGGTTCAGCGCTTTGACTCGCAAAGGCGTAAAAGGATGCGTCATAAACCAGTCGTCTTCGTTGGACGAATCTTTGCCGGGTTCGTCGTCCATAGCCATTTCATCGGCCTGAGCGGCAAATTCATCGATGTGGATTTCGATGAGGTCAGACGTCAGACCGGAAGCCAGCTTGAATAAAGCGCGAGCGGCAGCATCACCGTCTTCTGCACACAAAGCGCCCGCGCGGTCGGCAGATATTTCTGCGTATCGTGACCACGAAAAAAGCTGCAGAGCGAGACGCGCATCGACTCGATTTTCGCCACGAATCAAATATCCAATCGGAATATCGTGGTGAGCAAACAGGTGGTGACCAAGTTCATGGCCCATCACAAACAGCAGCTCTTTTTCATCAAACTTTTCAAGAATCGCGCTGGAAAACATCAGCAGCAGCCGACCGTTTTCCGGCTTGATGCAGGCGGCGTTAAATTGCGGTGAGTTGTAGACGTAGGTTTCCGTTGGAATTTCGAGCGATAATTTCTTCGCGCAGAAATCCAGCATTTTGTGCAGCTTGGGAGACATCGATTTTGTGAGCCGCAGGGACGTCGCTAACAATTGTCGCCGCGTACCGCGTGAGGGATTTTCTTCCAGTTCTTTGCGGACCTTTTTAACTTCGTCAACCTGCAGCAGCTTTTCGTGCAGCGCCCCGTCGCCTTCGCAGCGAAATTCCAATTTCGACATGGTCGTTCTTTCAATCGTGTTATGATGGTCTGCATGAGCATAGCAGAAGACTTCGAAAAACAGCAGTTCCCCAACGGCTACAACCTGGCCGACGGTGTCGCACTCCATGCTGTAAACGGCGATCAGTTTCAAATTCCGCACCCGGTACTTAAGAAGCACCTCAGTGTCGGGCAATTCGTCGAATTGCGAATTGTCTCCGACCGATTTTCGGCTCATCCGGACGCCCCGGAGAAATGTACGTGTTCTTCCTGCAACGGCGAAGCCAGTAATCCGGTATTGAGCCACGACCAGCCCGCAACCCTGGCGCCCCTGCCCTCGCAGGACGTTCCGTCTCGCGGTTGGGGAGAAGATTTTTGGGTGCAAATCACAGAACGCGACGGCCAGACATTCTCAGGAGTGATCGACAATCGATTACATGAAGCTCGGCTGCACGAACGAAACCTCGGTGACGAGATCCTGTTCGAAGCGCGACACGTTCTGGCGGTCCACCCGACGCATCGCCGCGATTTGGTGATGAGCATGGACGAAGACGACCTCAAGCAACTCGTGGAGTGGCTGAACCAGCAGTGACAGAATTACCGTTCATCAAGATGCATGGTGCCGGCAACGACTACGTCTTCATCGACGGCTTTCGCGCTCAACTGCCGGATAACCCGGTGTCACTGGCAAAGAGCATCAGCGATCGGCACTTCGGCATCGGATCGGATGGACTCGTGTATCTGGTCCCACCAACAGACGGTGCGTCCGACGTTGAAATGCGGATGTGGAATGCCGACGGCAGCGAAGGAGCCATGTGCGGGAATGCGCTTCGCTGCATCGCACTTTGGATGCACCGACACCAGCCAACATCAAAAGCACTCAGGATTCGAACGGCCTCCGGAATCACCAGCGCCAAACTGCAGGAACTGACCAACGGCGGGAATTCGGCGGAAGTCTGTGTCAAATTGCCAGCCCCTGTTTTTATGTCGGACCAGGCACAGACGATTGCAATTTCGGAAAGGCAGATTTCGTCATTGGGGGGATTGAATTGGCCCGAACTTCCGACCGAAACATGGAACGCTGAAACCGGCACACTGCACTTCACAAATGTGTCCGTTGGAAACCCGCACATCGTATTGTTCGTCGACAAACTCACGGATCGATGCGTTCGCCAATTGGGATCTGTACTGTCAATCCATCCGCAGTTTCCTGGTGGGACAAACGTCGAATGGGTTCACACCGTTTCGCCTCGGCGACTGGACGTTCGCGTTTGGGAACGCGGCAGTGGAGAAACCCTGGCATGCGGTTCCGGCGCATGCGCTGCCGCAGCGGCAGCCATTCAAACTGGTCGCAGTATGCGGGGTGAGCACTGCGACGTTCACCTCCCAGGCGGAAAGCTGAGCGTGCTTTGGAAAGCCGATGACGACTCGGGCTCGAATTGCGAAAAGTTGCATCTCACAGGGCCAGCAGAAGTTTGCTTTGAAGGCGTCTGGCGGCACTGAAACTCCGTCGACGCTGAACTTTGACTTCCGAAATGAGACCTCTCACGCGCCGGCAGCGATTTTGCGGCTTTTCCCCAAACCGGCCATTTAACCAGCAAATACCCACGTTTCGACAGCAAAGATGGATCAAAATTCAGCCGAAAAGGCGATAGATTTTCCTGATAAATACGTCTTACCAGAGACCAGAAACTGACCAATCCCAGATCTTCCCGCCCATGCTGCTTTCAACCGTCCAACTTAGAACGCATTTCACCGCCGCAATGGTGCTGCTGTGCGTGTGCTTTGGACCGTCGGCAAGTGTTGCCCTTAGTCAGGAAACAGCCACACCGGAATCACTGATCACCGATCTGAAGTCACAGGAGTTTCGCACCCGAAGTGCGGCAGCGGCCGCACTTCGCAAAGCGGGCAACTCTGCCATTGAACCACTCAGGAAGGCGCTGGCAACAGCCACCGGTGAGCAGAAGTTTCGGATTCAGGAACTGCTCAATGAGCTACAACAGAACACGTTTTCGAATCTGCTGAATCGCCTGAAGAAAACTCCAACTGTTGAAACCGCCGAGCAGCTTCCGGAATGGAGTCGCTTTGCAAAAATTGCTGGTACCGATGAATCAAGCCTCAAACTGTACGCTCGTTTGCTGAGTGCAGAGACTGCTCTGTTTGTGTCCGCCAAAGACAAGTCACGCGAACTGCCGAATCTGATTCAGGACAGAGCCGCCGAACTTGTTCAATCGGTTCGCCCTTCTGCGGGCAGTACAGTTGATTTTCCTGTTGATTCGTACGCCGCTCTGCTGCTGCTTGTCAGCGATGACTCTCGACGCGCCAGTGGCAACACTTCAACGTCAGTCAGCACACTGTTGATGCATCCGTCGTTTGCCAAAGCGCTTGCTGGCCCGGATGGAAAGAAACTGAAGCGGCTGGCGGCAACTTATATCATGCGGAAACGAATCGCCGTCGAAAAACCCATTAACTTCGCCCGCAAGCATCCTGTTCCGGAAGGACCAGAACTGGCACGTCGAACCCTGAAGACGGCTCTTCGAGGGCAGAACGGCAAGTACGCCATGATGCTGCTGAAGGAACAGGGAAACGCTTCTGACATCGCTTTGCTGGAGTCACTGTTCCAGGACAAAGGCGTGCTGGTTGACGCGCAAAGAATGGGACTGAGAAACGTAAGTTTCGGGTACCGAGCATTCAATGGTGACATGGCTTTGGCTGTCGCAATCGTGATGCGAAATCAGGATCCACGCGAATACGGATTTGGCAAAGGAATGGCGCAGACCGAAGAATTTTCCTTCGTCAATGAAACGATTGGATTTAGTTCTGATGTAGAGCGCCAGCAGGCTCACGCAAAGTACGAGCGGCAGTTCCTCAATAAGTCGACGGCGGAATAGTTGTCAGAGCCCTCGATTAGCCAGCAGTCCTGTTCTCGACTCGGCTCCCTATTCTCGATACATCGCTGTCGGTAACCTGCGTACTTCGCAGCCACATCTGTTTCCGCCCCTTCACCGACCGAAGATCGATGACTTCCGCCACTCCGTACACTCGCAGCGATGCGTTGCTTGATCGCACAAGATCCCAATTGCTGATCGTCGACATTCAGGAAAGGCTCCTGCCTGTCATTCGGCATTCTACCGAGCTGCTCGAAACCACCGGGTTCCTACTCACCGCTGCGCAGCTTCTGGAAGTTCCCGTGGTTGTTTCGGAACAATATCCCAAAGGTCTCGGCTCGACTGTCGCCCAGCTTTCCGAACAAACCGAGTCGGCAACCGTCTTCGAAAAACTGCGATTTAGTGCGGCAGAGGAATTTCTGGCAACCCAATCTCAACCGTCAACCAAAAAACGCAACCAGGTTG
>CAYZYB010000222.1:0-7134 GCA_964481505.1 uncultured Planctomycetaceae bacterium
GTCTTTGGGAACGGCAACGACCAGGCCGATGCCCATGTTGAAAACGCGGTCCATTTCTGCGTCGGCGATGTTTCCGAGCCCCTGCAGCCAGCCAAACACAGCCGGAACCTGCCATGCTGTGCGAGACATTCGAGCTTCGACACCGTCCGGCAGAATTCGGCCAAGGTTTTCGCAGAGTCCGCCGCCGGTGATGTGTGCGATACCGTGGATCGTTTCGTTGTCGACCGCTTCTTGAACGGCAGCAACGGTGTCAGCGTAAATACGAGTTGGAGTTAACAGCGTCTGGCCGACGGTGGCATTGAGTTCCGGTACCGCGTCGTCAACAGATAGTCCCGCGTGTTCGAAAACCGCTTTGCGGATCAGGCTGAAGCCGTTGCTGTGGAAACCTGACGATGGTACTCCGATCAGGACATCGCCAGCAACGATGCGTTCTTTTCCGCTGACCAGTTCTGTGCGATCGGCAGCAGCAACACAAAATCCCGCCATGTCGAAATCGCCGTCAGCGTAGAGGTCCGGCATGATGGCCGTTTCGCCGCCCAGCAATGCGGCGCCGGACTGCACGCAGCCATCACTGACGCCGCGAACAAGTTGCTCCAATAAAACAGCGTTGTCTTTGCCCATGGCGATGTAATCCAGAAACAACAGCGGGGTTGCTCCCAGACACAGACAGTCGTTCACACACATCGCGACGAGGTCGATGCCGATGGTGTCGAACTGCTCCATCATGATGGCCAGTTTGATTTTGGTGCCGACACCATCCGTACCGGAAACCAAAACGGGATCCTTCCACTGTCTTTCGGCGCTGAGGCGAAAGAGGCCTGCGAAGCCGCCGGGCAGTTCCATCACGCCGGGCGTGTGAGTCTTCTGCATCAGGGCGGGCAGCTTCTGCATCGCTTTTTCGTAAAGCTCAAGATCGACGCCTGCAGATTGGTAGCTAAGTTCCGTCATTTCGTCTGGTCCGGTCCGTGCGAATCTGATTCTGAGTATGTTCGAACTGTGTTCGTCCCAGAATACCCGCGTTTGCCTGCGAAAACGGACGAATCAGCGGCAGTCTCGCAAAATCTGCGGAAAGCGAAAGCGATTGTTGCCGACGTCGGTCCGATCGCCCTTGTTTCTTCCTGCGCAGGGCGGTTCCCAGGCTCGAATCTCGCGAATGACAACCCGCTTTTTTCTGGCCCAAATGTGCCGCATCTGTCGATAGCTTCTTCTGTTGTTGAAGGTTCTGTGCCCTCAACTTCCGCCACACCGACAGGGATCGTCGGCTCGAAAATCACTCACGGAAGACACCTGGCATGTTTGGTCAAAGCGTTGATGAATTGTGGTACTTCGAAAGTTCCGCCCACACAGAAGCTCAGAATCGCCTCATGTACGTGGCCGAACAGGGCGAACCGTTCGTCCTGCTTCTCGGCGAACGTGGTCTCGGCAAAAGTTCCGTTCTGCAACGCGTTCAGGCAGAATGTCGACGGTTCGGCCATTCGTGTGTGCTGATGAATGTCGCCGCTCTGGATGAAGAAGCATTCCTGTGGCACCTGTGCGGCGGTTTGTCGATCATCCTCAGCGAAAGGGACACTCGCAGTAAGTTGATGACAGCCATTCGAGATGAGATTTCCGGTCGAGCGCTCTGCAATCATCGCACGGTGATTCTGCTCGACGACCTCAATCGCGCGGGAGAGGATCTGAGTCCGATGATTCAGTTCTTGTCAGCGATCAATGAACAAACGGATGGTGGCGTATCGGTTGTCGCAGCGTCCGAAGAAAACGTGTCGCCCAGTGTGCATCAGTTGTCTGCGTTGCGAGTTCAGCTTTCCACGCTGACCGAACAGGATTCGCGCGATTTTGTTCAGGGGATGTTGAATTCTGCGGAATTTGATTCACTCACAGAAGAAGGCTTGAAAGCAGTCATCGAATGCGGCGGTGGGTCACCAGCACAGCTGACGCGGACCTGCGAACTCCTGCGAATCGCGATCGCCACGAATCCGGGATTGGAAATCAACGCCGACGTACTTGCCGTGCTGACGGAAGAAACGTTGATTGCATAACGATCTGCTTTGGCACTCCGTATTCCTGTGTTTTCAATCTACGGTCGTCGTTCGTTCTGGTTCCTCACCGACTTCTGTGCGCTGGTACGACAACGCGAACATGATTATCAGCGGAACGAGCCAGACGCACTGGATGACCCAGAAAGCGTGCCGGGACGTCGAAGCTCGAATGGCGGACTGCAGGAAACCGCTCGATTCGACAAACTGTTTTGCCGTTTCCGTATTCGCTTCAATCGCGGAAGCGTATCCGCCAACTGCCATTTCTCGGGCAATTGCGCAACCGCCGACAGCGCACTTCCAGGCGAACGCTCCGAAGCCAAGCGCCATCCATCCAATTGCCAGTCCGCCGCTGCTATAGGCGCCCAAACAGACACCACCGATCGCCAGCAACCCGACGGCCAGTCCGGATGCTGAGATAATCCCGATACCGATGCCACCAACAGCGATGACTCCGACACTCAAACCGCCAACTGCAATTCCACCGCACGCTTTTCCGCCCATTGCCAGAAGCACGCCGTAGGCCGTATCACCGATCGCAATCCAGCCTTTTGCGGGAGTCACATTCTTTAAATTTGTTTGACTCTCCATTTGCCAGTGCTCGGTCAAACTGCTTTTCTGAATATGCACCAAAGGCAGCCCCAGAAAGGTTGCCTTGCTTTTCCAATTGCGGCCCTTCCATTGGCTGACCCACTTCTGCAATTTGTTGGGCGGAAGTCGCGGCGTGCCAACGAGAATATCCTCAGCGACGGCGGCCTTTATTTTTTGTTGAGCGAACATCAAAATGCACATGCCTGCTACGATCTGAATCACAATCAACGATATGAATCCACCGAAGAAGAGCCTTGAACTGAGACCCCACAGTCTCCATCCCGCAAAGAGGATGAGCATCGGACCAAATGTGAGCCCCAGCGTGTACAGAATCCTCCGATTGGTATCTCGTAGAATTTGTCGCTCATTTTCGTAGCGAGCGTTTTTCATCGCCATCCACGGCCCCAAAAACGCTCCGACCAGACCGAGTAGTCCGCCCAGGATTCCAGCTCCCATTCCTGTCTTTGCAGCCGCCAGAATAATCGGAGTCGATGTCTTTCCGGCTGTACTAACCACAGCAGCCGAAGCAGTACCCGCTCCGAGTGTGACCAGACTTCCCATGACAGCCATCGTGAAAGCGGCGCCCGGAACTGTTTTTCGCAGCGTTCGTTCCACGAGGGAAGTCACTTCTGTTCGCAGAAGTGCTCGTCCTCGGTGCAGACGTTGCCGGACGGTGTTTTCGGTCAGGTCCATCGACAATGCGACGTCGGTGACCGAACAGTCCTGACGATAATAAAGTACCAGCGGTTCGCGATAACTTTCTGGAAGTCCCTGCAGAGCTTGCCAGACAAGTGTTTCCTCTTCCTGGCGAATGGCAAGGTCTGCAGGCTCAAAAGATTCTGACTCTACATCATCGATCAATGGCAATGAAGCTCGTTCACTGCGAATGGCATTGATCGCTATGTTGCGAGCGATCGAAGAAATCCAGGAGCGGAATTTGGTAAGATCTTCTAATTGCGGCAACTGATTCCATGCAGCAACCAAAGCCTCCTGGCCAACGTCTTCACTGCGCGTGAAGTCTCCCAAAACGCTGTAAGCGACAGAACAGACCAGATTTTGATAGCGGTGAACAATGACTGCGAAGGCATCTTTGTCGCCTTTGGAACACTGCTGCAGAAGATGAAGATCGGTGACGGCCTGCATGAGAAACCTTTCCTGACAGAATTCTGATCATCAGTGGGACTGAGATCCAGCATTTGATTGTAGTCGCCACCGAATTCTCGGGGCTCTGCAAACAAGTCGCAGGTCGACCGCTTGAGGTGACACAAATTTTGATAATTCCGTGAAACCACGTAAAAAACGGATTTGGTGATAGGTCGATAGAATCGCTCTTGTAAATTGCACGCATGTCAGAGCTAACGATTGAATGTCATTCAGAAGCTGAAACTGAATCACTGGGGCGGCGTCTTGCAGACACGTTGCAATCCGGGCTGACAATCGCACTCAATGGCCAGTTGGGCTCTGGAAAAACTCACCTCGTGCGCGCCGTTTGTTCGTCTCTTGGCGTGGACGAAGATGACGTAAACAGTCCCACGTTCGTTTTGATGCAAACTTATGCGGGCGGCCGTCTGCCGGTCTTTCATTTCGACACATACCGTTTGGGCGATGTCGATGAATTCATCGCCATCGGCGCCGAAGAATATCTGCTCGATCCTGAAGTCGTTTGTTTTGTGGAGTGGGCAGATCGCATCAAAGAGGTCCTTCCTGCAGACCACCTGGTGATTGACATCGAACAGACGGCCGAAACGTCTCGGAAACTCACGTTTCGCTCTACAGGTCCGGTTGGCCAGACTGTTATTACGCGGCTTCGTGACGATTGCTGAAGATTTGTGAGCCTTGCCCGTCGATGCTGTTTTGCTCAGACTCACCCACCCGCTGTTGGCATCACGCTGTGATCAGCGACCGCAAATTCGATTCAGACCATACAATCTGCATCGCAGGTGTGGCGTCATTCAAGGCTTGCACCGATTCGCCACGGGCTTGCTCTGGCGTGAACTAGGCTTCCAATGGTGAGCGGCCTCTCTGCAGATGGATTGCCGCTCATGTTTTTGTAAATCGCGAGGAAGCTGCCATGATGCAATCCATGATGAACATGTTCACCCGCAAGGATTCGCACCGCAACGCGGTTCTCGCACTGGCTCGAATTATTAGTCGCTACGATCTGATGGAAATCAGCTACGAACGCGGCCTGCGCGATAATCGTCGTGAAAAAGACGAACATCGTGTGTCATGGGGGGTTTGGCTGTTTCCCTGTGCCGCGAAAGCGAAGGCCAGAGACTTCACTGTGTCCAACGGTGTTCCGGCTGTCACGCATGACATTCGTGGCGAAGGGCTCGGAATCAGTACGCCCGTAGCGTTGAAATCCGACTACTTCATAGTTGCACTGCCTGACGAAGAAGACGATTCCTGGAAGTTCTTTCGAGGCGAAGTGCGCCACAACACGCGCCGCCCTGGAGGCTGGTTTCACCTTGGAATCCAGATTGAAAGCACGATCAACCTCGAACAATCGCAGGTTGTTGACTTTCGAAAACACATCGAACGTGTGCAGTCTGCAGTGGGATAGACGAACTTCAAACCTCTCCCCATCGATTAAGATAGCTTCCGAAGAAACCAAACTACGCGACAGTTGACAAAGTGGAGTGCCGCGAACGTGGTCTGAGTGGCCGTACACGGGAGATCGTGAATCCTGGCCCCGACACCCACTCACTTTTTCTGTTGGCTAATTCGAGAATAAAATCCCGCTTTGTTCAGCGCGGCGACGGCTTCCGGGATGCCGATTGAGCTACCTGTTAGCTTGATTGTTTTTTCGTTGCGGTCGATGTCGATCAACGTCACGCCATCCAAATTTTCCAGTGCCTTCTGGGATGCTGTGACACAGGAGGTGCAGCAGAGGTGAACGCCCTGCAAAACGAACGTGTTGGACTTCTGCCCCTTCTTTGCTCCAGACTCAGGATACTTAAGAGGCTTCTTGTCCAGAGTGGCGGTACCAAAGAAACCGGCCTTGGCCAGCGCCTTGATTCCTGCTTCAGCCGCTTTTTTATCAGCAACAGTGAAAGTGATGACCTTCGTGTTGAGGTCGCTGGAGATCTTTGACACACCGTCGACTTCCGACAGCGCATCATCCGCGATTCCAAGGCACCCTCCACAGCAAAGGTGAACACCTTTGACGTGCACAATGGAACTAGAAGGGGCAGCAGCAGCGACAAGCGCACAGGCCCCGATGACAAAGATGAGGTACCGCATTGCGTGTGATGCTCCAAAGATAGTGAGGCGTGACTCTGACATTTGATCGCTCGCCCACAAGCGGTTGATCGCAGCGGTAAACGGAGCGCCAATGAATAAAAGATCCAGCATAACGTCAGAAATTGCTCAGTAGAAGGCTCATCATGGCAGTCCGCGCTAAGGTTGGCGTTTGGTCAATATTCCCGGGTAGCTCGCAAATCCGGGATATGAACTGGTGAAGCGTGCACAAATTCGTGACAATAATGTGTCCCACCAAGCAGGGTTCCACACCCTCCGAAACAGTCAACAGTAAAAGGTTCTCACCTTGACTCGCAGTTTCCCGGCTCTGATCGCCACTGTTTTTTGCTTCACGTTGATTTGCGTTTCCACAAGCGCCTCTGCCGGTGATGCACCGACCACTGGTCTGAGTGATGTGCTTGCGAAAGAAAATGCCAACAATGGAGTCAGCCTGAAGCCGACGCCATTGGCGGACGATGCGACGTTTTTGCGTCGCGCCTATGTTGATTTGGTCGGTCGCATTCCAACGGAAGCAGAGATTCTGCAATTCGCGGAGTTGCCACAACAGACTCGTCGCATCAAGTTGATTGACGACTTGATGCAACATGAGCGTTTTGCGGATACATGGACGACGTTCTATGCCGACATGTTGCGGTTGCGTTCTAACGCGTCTGGGGGCGCTGCAGCGATTGCGTTTGTGCATAAAGCTGTGCAGGACGATATGCCGTACGACAAGCTGGCCAAAGGATTCATTTCCGCAAACGGAAAAGCCGGAGCGACTCCGGAAGTTGGATTCATTCTGGGTGACAATGCCGACCCTATGGCCCTGGCTGGCGCAACCTCACAGGTGTTTCTGGGAATTCGCGTAGCCTGTGCTCAGTGTCACGACCATCCGTTCGATTCATGGACTCAACATGACTTCTACGGACTAGCCGCGTACTTCGGAAAGACGCGCCGAATTGAAACGCAGTTTACGAATACGGTCTACACGACCGAAGTGAAGGATTCGACCGTTCTCTGGCCACCGGAAGGCATGGAAGAAGGAGAAGAGAGGAAGCCAATCGCTCCACGATTCCCGTTCATATTGGCGCGAAGTGATCATTCGTCTTCCGCGATTACTCGGCTGCAAAAGCTACGCGCCGCAAACACACTTGCGACTGCGGATAAGCAGGCCAAACAGTCCGAAATTTCCGTTGACGACTTGTTGAGTGCACTGGACAGCAAAGTCGACAAAGCCGCTCGCGGTAAAAAACAGAACACTCTGGAT
>CAYZYB010000223.1:0-7130 GCA_964481505.1 uncultured Planctomycetaceae bacterium
GAACTGTGGTACTGCAAAGGCTTCGCTGGTCGCGGAACTCCCACGGTAACGCCCGCTGGCGATTTGCTTCAGGTCGTTTGCGGACTTCGCGGCGACACCTACGCTGTTCGCCCCGGCGGCAGCGGCAACGTCACAAAGACTCATATGCAGTGGCACTCCCGAAGGAACACAGCTCGCGACTTGCCGTCGCCCATCGTCATTGGCAACACCAGCCTCGTCATGGACATGAAACGAGGTGCGCTGACGGCGTACGATATTGCTACCGGCAACCAACAATGGCACGAACGCGTGGCGGACGTCGCAAGCGCCGGACAGTTTTGTGCGACCCCCGTATCATGGAACGGCGTCGCCTTCTTTGTCGCCGAATCCGGCAGGACCTGCGTTGTCCGGCCTGGAAAAGAAATGGAAATCGTGGCAGTAAATGAAGTCAACGCAGAGAGCGGAGAGATATTCCGCTCATCCATCACCCCCAGCAATGGCCAGATCTTTCTGCGGTCCGACCGAGCGTTGTATTGCATAGGAAAATAGTGATCAGCCCCGACTGCCAATAGTCCGACAGATCTGATCTGTCAGCTCGATCGCTTCGTCTGATAAAGTGTCAGTCAGTCAAGATCTCAACGGCGCCACTTCTCAACAAGTCACAGATCGCTGAGGACAAGGATGTTCCCATTCACCTGCCTATTCTTCGCGCTTACTTTCGGCGGAGAATCGTTGCTCACGGCAAATGAACCCATCCAGCAGCCAACGGCAGCGCAGATTCTTGCACGATGGCAGGCCGCGGCGTCGACAACAGAACGACTCGATACGACACTTACCCGATTAATCTACGACCATACGTTTAAGGAAACGAAAGTCGCAATCGGCCGCCTGTATATGGAACGCTCGGGACGGTGTCACCTTCGACTGGAACCACCAGAGAAACTGCCAGTCTCAACCAGACAGGATGCTTCAGGCAGGCCGTATTCGACAAAAGCTGATGTCGCCAGGACGTTTATCTGGCGGCCTGAAGAATTCCTTGTCATCGATCCCATCCGAAAAGAATCTACAATTTACTCTACCAAAGCAGCTGCCGCCGATGAACACGACGATACCACTTCCGGCGGATTCTTCCAATTTTTTGCGAAGGCTATGCGACCCTTCGAATCCGCGGCCTTCTGCAAAGCGCTGGACGAAGAATTCCTGAGCGAATTTACCGAACGCTTCGACGTGTCGGTATCGCATCAGAATGACATCTCGATCATCAGTGCCAGGCCGAAAGACAATCGTGATGCGAGGAACTTCAAACTGCTAAAGCTGGCTTTCGCAAGATCATCCGCTTTCCCGACGGCTATGAGCACTCTTGATCCAGCCGGCACAAAAGAAGATGTATTTGTGTTCGGCCACCCGATCCTGAATGTGGTACCTCGCAACGCGAACCAGCTATTCGAACCGGACTTTGAAGGTTTCCATGTCTGGGTGTCTGAGCCCGCGAGCGACGGGAAATAATCGATCCGAAACATCTGTGTATTGCCGAACGTCCTAACATTCCGAAATTCTCCTGGGAATCCTGCTGGAAATCGCCGAAGTTGCCGATACACTTCCCAACCTTGCACGGGCAAAGGTCCTGTGTAATGAGAGACTTCGACTAATATTGATATGCAACACCACGTATCCAGCCCCTCACCCTGGCTGGCAACGCACCAAATATACTGTCGCGGGGTGGAGCAGCCTGGTAGCTCGCGAGGCTCATAACCTCGAGGTCGTCGGTTCAAATCCGGCCCCCGCCACTTAAACCTCTGGGAGATTTCTCCGAGAGGTTTTTTATTGCGCGAACGCAAGTTTGACCAAACCTGCCGTGTGCGGCAATGAACCCTTGTACTGGATTGTGTCGCCGAGGATTTCTCGTTCGAATCTCGGCAAGCTCAGGAATACTGAAGCACCGAACGCACACGGTTCAAGATACTCCGTGGGATTGCCGGGCGCTGTCAGCAGGGTTGGCGAGATTTCTTTCGCAAGATAGTACTTCCCGCCGTGCGCTTTGACCGGAGGCCTTAATCGCTGGATGCTATTTCTAGTTTGCTTGATTGCAGACGTCAGATCGGGGAATACTGGTCGGGGTTTTCGTTCATTGCCCACATGATCCGGAGTCTCGCCGAATCCAAATTGAAGCTGCTGTTGTTTCACGGCAACAGACTACAGCAAAGTTACAGAATCGGGAACCATTTGAGAGGTTGTTGGCCTTGACCATCTACATCAATCGCCCACCAACTATTCGCAGGATGCTTATCTGGGTGTGGCGATGACTTTCAACCAACGATACAAAGTCGTCTTGCCAATCTTCAGCGTGTCGCAGATCTCTCCAATTGAAAGCGAACGATCAGCATGCAAAGCCTTTGCGGTCAGGATGCGAGGATTCAGTGGTTTGCGTCCTCCGACTCTCCCGCGAGCTCTCGCTGCTGCCAATCCTGCATTCGTCCGTTCCACGATTAACGAACGTTCGAATTGGGCGAGCGACGCGAAGATCCCAAAGATCAACTGTCCACTGGCGGTGGTGGTATCGATGACGCCGTCGCAAAGAGACCGAAAACTAATCCCGCGGTCGTTCAACTCCTGAACAACCGTCACCAGATGCTGCATTAATCGCCCGAGCCGATCCAATCTCCAAACGACCAAAGTGTCACCTTTTGCCACAGTGTCAAGAGCCTGCTCTAAGCCCGGCCGATCAGACTTCACTCCGGACGCTTTGTCAACGAACACCATTCGCTCATCGCAACCGACATCACGCAACGCATCCAGCTGCATGTCAAGTTCCTGGTCGGCAGTTGAAACCCGAGCATAACCAACCAATCTTCCGATTGAATTGTCAACTTTCGCCGCCGAATTCCCATTTGGTTTCTTTCCCATTGAGAATAGGGAACCATGAAATCCAGAACGAGTAAACAGAACTCAGCTTGCACATTTTCGAAGATCATGGCCGCATCGTAATCCGAGTTCCGAAAAACGGTCGGTTTCCGGGCGGCGTCTGTTGGGTGAGATTTATGGGCATTCGTCAACGAATTTGAGCCAGTCTAATCCAGCAATGCTCCGCACACTCGCGCTAGTTGAGGTGACTCATGACCAGCCGTAACGAGCAGGTCATGGCGCCGAATTCATGAATTGCGTTCGTTCGTGAGAACCGAGGCAAACTTGGTGGCAGCCCATTTACTTTTTCGTTGCTGACTGAATTTGCTGGTCGAGGAGTTTTTGCATGGTGGGGTTTCCGGCCATTCTTTGGCGGAGTTCCTTTAACTGTTGCACGAGCGTTTCGTTCGCAGATCCCTGGCCGGCAGCATTGAATGAGAAGGTCTTGCCGACGTTGGTGTTCGCTGTGGCTGTAGCGCTAGCGTTGCCGTTACCGTTGCCATTAGCATTGCCGAACGGGAATATTCCGGCCTGACCGAAGCGGGTGCCCATGGCCGGGCCGGACGCGTATTGCTTGTAGAGTTTGTACGCTTCCGGCAGACGTTTCTTCAGGTCGGCCTCATTCTTTGCGAGGACTTCGACCGGTTTTTCTTCTTTTACCGTCGTCACTCGAATGCCCTGGCCGGGGACTTCCTGGATGAGTGTTTCCTTGCCGTCTTCCTCGACTTTGATCGTGCGAACTCCGTTGACGCTGGTAACAGAAACACAGTGCTTTCGGCCGCTGCCGCCAGAAAATGGACTGCTCGTTTTGTCCCAACCTTCGAACGGTTTGATGCCGTCTGCTTCCTTCGTGTTGAGGACGGACTTTGCTCGTTCGGCAGTCGATGGTTGATTGCTTTCAGTCAACATTTTAAGAGTGACCTGCGCGGCGTCGGCCGTTTCTTCTTCTTTCGACTGAGCCAGAGCCCCGAGAACGTCGATCGATCTTTCGATGGCTTCTCGTTTGTCCGACAACGCGGCTTTTGCTAACGATGGGATGGCCGTTTTACCGGCACTCAGCAGCTTCTTTTTTGCCTGAACTCGCTTGGTCAGCCGTTGATGCCCGAGTTGTTTGACCCAGTTATCAACCTGTTTCAGGTCTGCAGCAGTTTCCGTATCGGCGTTAGTTTTGGCGGCTTCTTTGCTCTTGCCTTCTTCGTCAGCAATGGTGTTTGATGCTGGTGAAAAAACGAACAAGCCGAGCAGCAGAATTTTGGTGAAAGAAGATGTCATGATGATCTCCGGGAGAGTGTGTGGAAGTAATGGAAAGTTTAGGCGATGCGTGGCATGCAGCACTCCACCGGCTTTACGCCGGTGGAGTCATGCCTCAGCACTACTGCATTGCATAGAAACACGGCAAAGCCAAGTGGTCCGAGTAGTGCTGAGTGGCTCCGAGTGGTGCTGCAGTGGTTCGAGTGGTCCGGGTAGTGCTGAGGCATTTTTCCACCGAGGTAAACTCGGTGGGGAAAAAGTCATGGGCTTGGAGCGACGGTAGATGCAGGGTAACCATGACACCTGTCGTCGGTTCGCGATTGAGTCGTGTCGGGATACGGTTTACTCCTCACGTTGATAGATGGGTAGTTGTCTGGCTGAAACGGTGAGTGTCAGGATTGCCAGTGATGTTGGATAACAGGTGTTGTATTTTAGGATGCCGTCCGGGTAGGACCAGCTTCCGTTTGCATTCTGATCTGCCAGCAGAGCGTCGTACATGAGCGGTGCGAACTGTGTCCAGTGTTTCCCGCCCAACTGAAACATGGCCTGTCCGCAATAATAGAAGGCGTAGTAACGAAAGCGAGTTGAACGGCCGTTGGGATCGGTCATTCGTGGCGGTCGGCTGAGAATATATTCACCCGCGGCGGCTAGCTCTTCACTGCCGTGTTCTCCGCATAATTCTAAACACAGGATTCCGATGCCCGTCATTGCCGGGGTGGAGTTTCCTTGTGAAGGCATGTACGCGAAGCCGTTATCCGGCTTGTGGCAATTCAGAATATAGGAAACCGACATTTCGATGTGTTCGTCGGGGATTGCGGCTCCATTCAGCTTTGCCGCACGTAACGCCATGATCGACCAGCCTGTGAGCGACAAGTCGCTGTCTGTCGTGCCTGGCGTGTATCGCCAACCTCCGGTTTGTTCATCGGACTTGGGAACCTTCTGAGCCTGCAGCAGCACCAGCAGTGCCTTTGGCAGAACCTGGTCAATTTTTTTCTGCCGAGTGTCGTCGACCATTCCCGAAACTTCGCTCAGCAACAACGTCGCAATGCTGTGTTCGTACATCAGTCCCGTCGTTCGTCCCGCCGTATTTCGACAGACCAGCAGGCCATTTTCCAGTTGCTGTCCAAGCACGTAGTCGATGCCACGGTTAATGACTTTGCCATACGATCCTCGTCCAGGCAGATGGCCTTTCGCGAGAAATGCCATGACGGCCAACGATGTGATCCCCGTGTTTCCAGGCGATTCTTCTTCAACAAACGAACCGGAAAGTTCCGGACTCCCGAGTTGCTGCGCTGCCTGTTGGCTGAGCTGCTGGGTGGCAAGATAAGCCAGTCCGCGTTCAACGGCCGCGTCGAGTTCCTTTTGGTACTTTCGCTGGAGTGCCTCGGCGTTCTGTGCATTCACGACGGGCGCGGAGCAGACCAGGAAAGCGGTGATGGAGATGGCTAATACCGTTTTCATGATTGTTTTTTGAAAAGAGTGGTGCGGTCAATGGGCATGAATCAACGTGAGTATTCGCGTTGGATCCTGTTGGTTCTGCAACCCTCTCGGCGGGGCTCTTCGTCTGTTTTTGTGGCTGGCTTGCTGAGCGTAGGCGCAGAGGGCCGACACAGCCGAGCGCGAGTGCATGTGTCGCCCCTCCGGGGCTTGGTTTGAATGATGCGATCCCGGTGGCTGACGCCACCGGCAAAGATATGTCGGCCCTCCGGGCCTTTCCGGTTGGTCGATCCAGCCACGAAATTCCGACAGGGACCCCAGGACTGAGAGTGAATGGAGCCGCCGTGAGGATGCTCACGACCGTGCAAACATTTCATTTGGACGCCTCCGGTTTCTCATCGTCCGATTCAACCTTGGATAACTGCTCGAAGTAGTCTTCGACGACGCCACGATAGGCTTCGGGAATCTGTGTGCTTTTTTGGTCGAGCACGTTGCCTCGCAGACGTTTGTGGCTTCGCGTCCATTCAGACGAAGACGGTCCGCGAAGCTGAATTCCTTTTGAATCGGCATCGTTGGGTTCGCCGTGACCGTTGACTCCTTTCGGTTTGCCGGACGGAGACTTGCTGCCGTTCTGACCGCCGTTCTTATCAGTTTTATCAGTGCCCGCCTTTTTCTGTTGGGCTCCGTTCTTACCGCGACCCGATTTTCCTTTGCCGTTTTGCCGCATGGAATAGCCGCTGTTCTGAGCGGCGTCGTCGGCAAGGTTGTCGAGTTCTTTGGCGAGTTGTTTTGCCGCGCAGGGGGGTGGCTTGCGAGCCGCTTTCTGGGCGTTGTCTGTCGCCTTTGCCAGTAGCTTTGAAGGGCCGGATTTCTTCTGACCGCTTTGTCCGTCCTGCTCGCCGCCGCCCTGTTTGCCGCCATCTTGTTTGCCGCCAGGCTGCGTGCCACCAGCCAGGTTGCCGCCAGCTTTCTTGCCACCAGTCGGCTTGCTTTTGGGCGATGAGGCGTTGTCGGAAGCACTTCGACGCTGGCCCGATTTGTCACAATTTGCACATTTGCGACAGGATTGGCAAAACTGCTGTAGCGATTCTGTTGCTTTCTTGAGCGACTCAGCTGCTTTGTCCTGCTTCTGCTTTTGTTCGGCCTGCTGTTGCTGTTGAGCTTGCTGCTCGGCTTGCTTTTGGCCCGCCTCGTTTTGCTTTGCAGCTTGTTCGTTCTTTTGATCGCCTTGCTGTTGGGCCTGAGGTTGAGCGTTCTGCTTTTCCTGCTGACCAGGCTGCTGTTCGGCTTGCTTTTGGCCCGCTTCGTTTTGCTTTGCAGCCTGTTCGTTTTGTTGATCGCCTTGCTGTTCGGCTTGCTCTTGGCCTGCTTGATTTTGCTTCGCTGCCTGTTCGTTTTGTTGATCGCCTTGCTGTTGGGCTTGAGGTTGTCCGTCCTGCTTTTCCTGCCGACCAGGCTGCTGTTCGGCTTGTTTCTGGCCCGCCTCGTTTTGCTTTGCAGTCTGTTTGTTTTGTTGATCGCCTTGCTGTTGGGCTTGAGGTTGTCCGTCCTGCTTTTCCTGC
>CAYZYB010000224.1:0-7129 GCA_964481505.1 uncultured Planctomycetaceae bacterium
GTACTGGAGTCACCACACGAAACGGCCTGTCTTTGTAGACGTCGGGCGAATGCCAACCCGTCTGCTGCGTCTAGCAGACTCAAGGCTGTTGTGCCTTAACACCCTGGACGACACAGTTTCATTGCTGGAAATAAATGACGGCATTCGAGTCAGCGAAACTTTGGGAAAACCGCGCGCAGCGGTTACGGCTGAAGAATACGGAGAGGCTGCCTTTCATTCGGCAAAATTGTCTCACGACAGCTGGATGTCGTGCAACAGCTGTCATGTCGACGGGCACACGCCAGATTTACTGGCAGATACAATGGGAGACGGTCGGTTCGGAAATCCAAAACGCATTCCATCGTTGTTGACTTCGAAGTTCACCGGACCATGGGGATGGGACGGCAGCAAACCAAGCCTGAAGCTTCAAATCCAGGAGACGCTGCAGAAAACAATGCAACGCGATCCACAAACAATCGCTTTTGGCTTCACGAATTCTGACGTGGCTCATGATATTGTGGCCTACCTGGGCACTTTGGCATTACCAGTGCCTCCGAAGGAAGCCGCTGCCTATTTCGATCAGGGAGAAGCAACGTTTCGTGAACAAGGTTGCACAAAATGTCACGATCCAAATCAACATTTCACATCTTCAGATACTTACGATGTAAATGTCCACGACGAATTCGGCCAAAAGCTGTTCAATCCGCCATCTCTCTCTGGGTTACGGCATCGCCGAGCCTACTTTCACGATGCACGATTTCGATCACTCAATGAACTCCTGAAGGCTCACTCACCTGGCAAGCCCGATCAATCTGCCGAAATCCTCAGCCAGTTGCGAACATTCCTTATGTCCCTGCCAGCGGACGTGAATTCGAATCGCGAACGAAATATACGTTAGCGACGTTACCCAGTTCGATACTGGCGACGAAATTTCAACGGCGTTTGGCCGACGTGCTTTTTGAATTGTCGGGTGAAGGCGCTTTGGTCGCAGAAGCCGAAATCGATTGCGATGTCGACGATTTGTCGGTCAGTGTTTAAGAGTTCGTCGCTGGCGGCCTGAATTCGTGTCTTGGTCAGAAAGTCGAGGGCACTCATTCCGAAGACGTCTTGAAAACGACGATTGAGTTGCCGTGTGGAGACTCCGGCGAGTCGTGCGACTTCGGTCACGGTTATCTTCCCGCGGTGTCGTTGGCGGATGAAGTCGACAACTTCTGAGACCTGCGAATACGGCAGTCGGGACTTCTTGCTGCCTTCGTAACTTCGTACGGTTCCCATGACGCCGATGATGTCTCCGGCGACATCGCGCAGTGGCAATTTGTCGGTGACGAACCAGTCCAGAAGTCGCTGTTCGTTGTACCAGATTTCCACGCGATTGATCAGCGGCTGTCCTGTGGTTAAGACCAACTGATCGTCACGTACGAAACTATCGGCAACGTGAGTGGGAAAGTAGTCGTGGTCTGTTGTGCCGATGAGCTCGGATTCTGATTTCAGCCCAAAGCGTTTGAGAATCGGCGGACTGGCAGCCATCATCCGACTTTTTTTATCTTTGGCAAAAAAGTACACGTCGGGCAAGTATTCAAAGAGTTCGCGAAACTGCTGAGCCACGCCCAGCTGACCGAAAAACTCCATCTGCGCCTGATTCGCCGCTGACGCAGGTAGTTTTTGTCGAGTTTTCTGAAGGTGTGTCGCCATGTCTGATAATTACAAAAATCAGAAGGATTTCCGCAAGACACTCGCTCCGATGATCGACATGATTTAGCGTTCCCACCCTCGTTCCGCGACGTTGGCCGTCGGTCAATCAGTCGTGGAGCCGTTTCGACTACAAAATCTGTCGCCACGGAACATTTGCCCACACAAACATCACTCACGTTGAGGAACCTCATGAAGCGACTGACCGCCGCGCTGCTGATCTTCATTCTCTCGTTCACCACAACCGCTCTTGCGACTGCCGCAGATTTCGATCTGAATCATGGCGACGTCATTTGCCTTGTCGGAAACGAACTGGGCGAACGCATGCAGCATCACAATCACTGTGAAGCTCTGCTGCACCAAACGTTTCCCGAGCTGGAACTGACGGTTCGTAACCTCTGCTTTCCCGGCGATGAACCTGCAGAACGAATTCGTTCGCTGGACTTCGGCGATCCGGATTCTCATTTGACGCACAGCAAGGCTGACGTCGTGATGTTCTTCTTCGGCTTTAACGAATCATTCGACGGCGATAATGGCCTCAGCCAATTCGCTCAGCAGATGGAAAAACTTGTCAAAGAGACGCAGCAAAAGAAATACAACGGCGAAAGCGCTCCTCGTGTCGTTCTCATTTCTCCAATTGCATTCGAAGACATCGGCAATCCAAACGTTACCGACGGTAAAGAACAAAACGTCAATCTGGCCAAGTACACAGCTGCGATCAAAAAAGTCGCCGAAGATACAGACGTACCTTTCGCAGACATCTTCGCACCGACGAAAGCTCTGTTCGAATCTTCAGACAAGCAACTCACACTAAACGGATCTCATCTCAACGACGATGGCTATAAGGCGTTGGCACCGATTCTGATGGAAGCACTCGGAGGAAGCCCGAGCAGCGAAACACCTTCTGAAGCACTCATGGCAGAACTGAAGGACAAGAATTTTCACTGGTGGCATCGCTATCGTGCCGTCAACGGTTATTCGATCTACGGTAAACGCGGCCTGGCTGGAAAAACGGGCGACGGCAAGTACGACAACCGAGACGTGATGGAACGCGAACGCGTAATCCTCGACCAAATGACGGCAACACGCGACAAACGCGTTTGGGCGGTTGCCAACGGTAAAAGTGTTCCCGAAACAATCGACGACAGCAACACTTTGCCGTTCTATGAAGTTGTGACCAATGTCGGTGGCAAAAACGATCAAAATCGAAAACGTGGCAAGCTCGGTTCGCTGGATTACATGCCGGCTGTCGAACAACAAAAGGAGTTCGTCCTGGCGGATGGTTACGAAATTCAGCTGGTCGCTTCGGAAGAACAATTCCCTGAACTGGCGAACCCGGTTTCGCTGAACTTCGACAACAAGGGTCGACTGTGGGTCACAACCATGCAGTCGTATCCTCACTGGCAGCCGAAGACCGAATTGAATGACAAAGTCATCATTCTGGAAGACAAAGACGGCAACGGCACGGCTGACAAATGCACGGTTTTCGCTGAAGGCCTGCACCAGCCAACCGGATTTGAACTTGGTAACGGTGGAGCTTACATCGCTCAGCAGCCGGACATTCTGTTCATGAAAGATACCGACGGCGACGACGTTGCGGACGTTATTGTTCGCAAGCTGGTTGGCTTCGACAGCGCGGATTCACACCACGGAATTTCTGCGTTCGAATGGAGCCCTGGCGGAACGCTGCACTTTAACGAAGGCACGTTTAAGTACTCGCAGGTCGAAAGTCCTTATGGGCTGACCCGACTGCACGAAGCTGGTGTCTGGTTCTACAATCCTCGCACGGAACGCCTCGGCACGCACGTGTCGCTTCCGTTTGCCAATCCATGGGGCCATGTGTACGACAAGTGGGGGCAGGACTTCATTGCCGATGCTTCACCTGGCTACAACTACTGGGCAACACCGATCAGCGGGAAAATCGAGTATCCGGCAAAGCATGCGGGTGGCTCATTCAACGACAGCGTGAACAACTTCAAAGATACGGCTCTTCGTGGTCGAGACGCCTATCCAAAGTTTATCGTGAAGAGAACTCGCCCATCTGCCGGAGCAGAATTTGTTTCGAGCAGCCACTTCAAGCCGGAAGATCAAGGCGACTTCCTGCTGTGCAACGTGATCGGTGATCGTTCGATCCTGCAGCATTCGATGAAAGAAGAAGGCAGTGGCTATGCCGGCAAAGAAAAACCGGCACTGGTATTCTGCAAAGATGGCAACTTCCGTCCGATCGATATTCAGTTTGCTCCTGATGGAAGCCTGTATATCTGCGACTGGCACCAGGCATTGATCGGCCACCTGCAACACAACCTGCGCGAACCCAATCGCGATCATCAGCATGGTCGAATCTGGCGCGTGACCTGCAAAGGGCGTGATCTGGTGAAGGCTCCGAAGATCGCAGGCGAAGCAATTCCAACTGTTCTGGAAGCGTTGAAAGTCTACGAAGATCGAGCCCGCTATAACGCTCGTCGCGAACTGGCAGAACGCAAAACAGAAGATGTTGTTGCAGCTGTCAAAACCTGGGCTGCAGGCCTGGACAAGTCCGACAAAAACTATCAGCACAATCTGTTGGAAGCCAACTGGGTACTCCAGTCTCATAACGTTATCGATATGGATCTGTTGTCAGCCGCGTTACAGGCTGACGACTATCACTGTCGTGGCGCGGCAACACGCATCGTTTGCGACATGCGGCACAAGTTGCCAAACGCTCTGGACCTGATCAAAGAACGCATCGGCGACGATCATGCTCGCGTGCGTTTGGAAGCTGTTCGAGCGTGCAGTTTCTTTGGAGAAGAAGCGGTTGAAGTCGCACTGGATGTTCTGGAAGGAGATGTCGACCGTTACCTGCAGTACACGCTGGACGAAACCATGCGTCATCTGGAAAACCTGTAGTCGACTTCTTGTTCGTCGACGAATTCAAATTTTGAAGCCCGGCGTGTTTTAGCGTCGGGCTTCTCCCGTCTACAGCGAAAGACGCTGTAACCAAACTGCTTTAGATCATTGAACCATCAAGCCATGTTTCGACTTACGATTGTTACTGTTGCTCTTTCCGGAAGCATTCTGTTTGCTCAGGACCACGCTCACCAACACGGTGACGAACTTCCTGTCGAACGCCCGAAAGTCTATCTGGACAAGAGCCCAAAAATCGTCGCCTATCAGCTGAAGCGACTGGATAATGCTCGCCTGCTGCTGGTGGAAACGGCAACTGACGATGCGAAGTACGCTCCTGTCTTCAACGCAATATTGCTGAGGTCAGGATTGTCGCGCAAGAATCGTGACGAAGCACTCGCTGGATTGGTTGCGATCAACAAATCGAACACCGCCACAGAGCTTTTTACGGCGCTGAAAACACTGGATGCCGACGACAAAGATCAACAGCGCGTTGGCCGAGAACTATCTACGATTTTGTTGAGCCAGCCCAAGAACGTGCTGACCGAACAGTCAGACAAATTAAAAGCAGCAATGGCCACCAGCGGCGTACTGCAGGCTACTGGTTTTGCGGGGTTGATCGTTGCCGAACAGGCCGAAACCGCATGGGAACAGGCGCAAACGGACGAATCGTCACGCAACGCGTATCTTGCCGCCGTATCGTTGGTGCCCGCGGGAGCGGCGCGAAACGCTCTTCGCAACAACGTCGTCGAATCCCTGAGCGATAGTCAGCCGCAAGCGGTCCGCATCAACGCCATTCGTGCTCTTGCCCACATCAAAGCCGAACAGCCAAACACTTTTCAACGTTTGGCGAAATTCGTTTCCAACAAATCTCTCCGCACACCCGCAGTTCGCAGCCTGCTGAAAATTGCAGACGAAGCGCGTGATGAAACAACATCCAAGCAGTTGGTGAGCCTACTTGTAAAGCATGCGGAAGACACGGCTGCCGCCAAACGAACAACGGGCGAATTCCTTGACGCCATGCAGCTCGCCGATGAACTGCTTCGCAAATTGTCACCGGCAGAAGCAAAGACGTTTCGTGATCGTTTGCGAACGGTCACGGTGCGAGTTGTTCGGCTTCATACCGTCGAAGAAGAAATGCGATACGACAAAACGTTCTTCGCCGTCGAAGTAGGACGTCCCGTTCAGGTGGTGCTGGAAAACGAAGACCTGATGCCACACAACCTGGTCATCACAAAAACGGGCAAGCTCAAAGATGTCGCCATCGCCGGAGCCGAACTTGGTACCACACCCGGTTTGGACGGCAAGCTGTACGTTCCGAAGAGCGATGATGTTATGTTTGCGACAACAATGGTCAACGCCGGCAAACGAGAACTGCTGACATTTACGGCTCCCACCGAACCCGGAGAATATCCGTACGTCTGCACATTCCCACGGCACTGGTTGCGAATGTACGGCGTGATGCTTGTGGTGCCGGACCTCGATACGTGGCAGCGAAATCCGACAACGCCCAAAGACCCGCTGGGCAACACCAGAACTCTTGTGCAAAACTGGAAGATGGCCGACTTCGACAAAGACACCGTGGTAAACGGCATGCAGGGTCGCAGTGTTTCAATGGGCGAAAAGCTATTCAAAGAAGCGACCTGCCTGAGCTGCCACAAAATGAAGGGGCAGGGCGGCGCCGTCGGCCCGGAACTCACGGACGTCCTGAAACGCTGGAAGGGCGATCACTACGGCGTACTGCGTGAAATCCTCGAACCAAGCTACAAGATCGATCCAAAATACGCCATGAAAATCGTTCTGGACATCGACGGCAAAACAACATCGGGCATCGTCACGGCAGAAGACAAAAAGACGATTTCGATTTTGGAAAACCCGGAAATCCCAAGGCCGAAAGTCATCAACAAAGATGACATCGAAGAGATCATCCCGTCAACAGTCTCGATGATGCCAAAGGCTCTGCTCGACAAGTTCACGCAGGAAGAAATCATGGAAATCCTGAGCTACATCACTAACGGCGGATAGGCGCACCGAGAATATAAGTCCTCGCAAATTGCGTTGCACAGACGAAGGAACGTGTCTTACAGCCTTATGGCAAGTGGACAACGTCACTCTGAGGCGAGTCAAGACGCATGTGGCCACCGCACGATACTCCCTCAAAAGATTGTCACTCCGCCCCAGAATGCGACTTCCACAATTCTGCGCGAAGTTCTAAGCACATTCGCAATTGAACTTACCTGCTTCGGCGTTTCGCTATGACGCAGTTTACGGTGTCCTGCTTGAATGCACAGGATGCGCCCACCAGTGTCACCAAGCGTGATCAAATCACGCCGTTGCAGTCATCATTCCGACGACACATTCTGGCGTTTCGGTCGACCTAAATCGTTGGGAATTGCTCTCGGTTTGTCGGACCGGAGTAGGTTGAGTAATGCTGCTTCGGGCGCCGGTCGTGCACACCGAAGCGACTTAACGCAGGTCTGCTTGGCTTCGACCGTTGACAGTTCGCGACTCAGGTCGGTTCGTCGTTGGCATGTCATGAGAGAGCAGCAGTAAAACGCAGAGGCACGCAGTTTACTTC
>CAYZYB010000225.1:0-7122 GCA_964481505.1 uncultured Planctomycetaceae bacterium
ATCCAGTCCCAGTTCGTTGGCATTGTATCATGTAAAGCCAGACTGTTGTCCGGAATGGAATACTCCAGCCCCGCCAGCCCTTCCAAAAACAGCAGCAGCTTGCCAGCGTTGAAGTTTGAATACTGATCGCCGAACAATTCAACGCTGCGATTATAGGCTTCGGGCGCGACCGGTAGCTTCCATTCGGAATGGTAGTTGTATTTTTCCAGGTGACGCAGCGTTAACTGCCATGCAGGATCGCCGAGTCGATGGCGGAACATCCCGTCGAGTGTGAAGTAGGCGGTATCCGGCGTGTATCCGAAAGAATGGTCAACGTTCGTGGCAAAGGTCTTCATGGATTGCCGCGACATGGCGAGCGGAAAAATGTCGCCGTAAAAGCCTTTGTCCTGATCAAGCGCCCATGACCGCGTCATTTTAACGGCGTACTCTCGTGGGAAGTGCTTAGATCGCATGTGCCAGAATCCGTTTGTCATCAACATACCGTTGGCCGGCGCTGCGAAGAAGTCCGGGGAACCATTCACCTGCCAACGTTGATCGAACCATGTTCGAATGTGCTTTGGATCGAGTGACACCAACTGCTGCCAGTGCTCAATATCATCGTGATGTCCGGTCAGTCCGGCCATTGCGATCAGTGTTGCAGCAACTTCGAAGTGATTGGATGAAAATGGCGGCAGCCGTTCATGAAAGACTTCTCGAAAGTAGCCTTCGTAGCATTCGCTGAGAAATTTCACATCTCCGGAATGCTGGTAAATCTGCCACGCACCGAGCACATGTTCCGATAGCTCGTTGCCGTAAGCACCGGAATGCCACGTGGTGCCTTTGTTGTCGGACAGCGCGATCTGACCGTTTGGCGAGCGGCGGAAATGTCCGTTTTCGAAGAGATGCTTCCACGTCAGTACGTTGCCGTAAGCGTAGCGTGATTTGCTGGCAAGCCACGCTCCCACTTTGATCTGAAACGTCGCATCGTAGCGGTGCATACCGAGGAAATTATTGACCGCTGTTTGAGTGTGCGGCTCCATCTCCATTCCACTCTGCACGTCGATGTAATACATCAGGTACAACGACCACAGGTAGTAGTAGATGTCTTCGAATTTCTGATCAGAGCAGCGAAAGTAGGGAACCTCTTCGGTGAGTTGCCGATTCATTTCGATGGTTTTAGAACGCAGCCAACTGCGTGCGACACTGATGTCGCCGTGATCGTCATGCGTGGCGGTGTCTGAAGTCTGCGGAACACGGCGTCCACCTTTTGAAGGATTGTCGCTGAGTTTTACGCTTCCCTTCAGTACAGCCGTCGCGTTGCTGATGGCTTCGGCACGATCATCATGCATCGCCCATGCCAACGCGACGCCGTTGCTGTCGCAGGCAACATCGAATTCGTAAAGCCTCTCTCCGTTTTCGCCCGTCGTGAACCGGTGGCTGTCGGCAAAGTTGCGTGACGAAGCAATCACGGTGCTCATTCCCTGATACATAATCGGCGCCACTCGTTCTGTATGGTCTGTTTCCGGGCGACATTTCGTTGTGCCTCCTTCCACGATGTGAATGGCATTGAATTCTGCGTCGTATTCAATCGTGGCGGTGCTGGTCAGGCTGTGCCGTCCGTAAAAACTGCGGCCGTCGAATTTCAACGTCACCGGCTGGGACGAAGTGATGATGGAACAGGCAGTGTCGTTTTCGGCGATGAACTTTTCTTCACGAATTTTGACACCGGCGACGTTGTATTCGCAGATCATTTGATCCGGTCGCCAGTACATTTTAGCGGGCACCGGATGACGATGAACTTCGCCGTCGATCACAACGGTGCCATACAACACACGCGTGTCTTTGTAGAATTCCCAGCCGGAATAATCGTTGCCAAGTCCGGTGTCGTTTCCACCTTCACCGCGACTTTGTGAAAGGCCCACACCACGGCTGCGAAGATCGTGGAAGAACGGGTGCGTCAGCCCGATTGTTTCGTGCTCCAGGAGCTTCCAGCTCGCATGAAACCCGCCGACGTAATACGTGAGATTCCCGGCCAGAAAGCCGTGCTTCTTTCCCTGGATTTCCTGCTGCAAGCGCTGGCAGTAATCAATTTCGGGCGGTTCTCCCGCAGCAGCCACGCTGGCCACCAGCAGCGACAAAAGAGTAGTCCCTGTCGCGACAAAACGTGAGTTTACCATGGTGAATTCAGTGGCGGGTGTTCGGCAGGAGTCACATGGTCGCTAATTTGCATCGGCAGCGAAAGCCCAGCCATGGCCCGATGGTATCACGGGAGCGCGACTGCGAAGTTCGGGAATTTCGCCCAGCGGTGCCAGCGTTTTCTCCCACACGTTGTGGCGTTGCGAAAGGTCTTTGACAACGTCCGGATGCTGCGCGGCAATGTCGCGTTCTTCCGTGGGATCATCCGTTAAGTTGAATAGCTGCCACGGGTCTTTGGCGTATTTCTTGTAGAGACGCCAGTTGTCTCTGCGGACTGCGATGAGATGTCGTCGAACGGCGTCGCCCGGTTCGTTGTTTAGCCAATACAGGAATTCGTGAGCGTCCTCGTTGCTTGCGTCTTTCAACAGCGGAAACAAATCCACACCGTCACAATGATCAGGAATCGTTTTGCAGGTCAACGCTGTGACGGTGGAATAGAAATCGAAATTGGCCATCAAGCCATCGTACGTCTTCCCGGCAGGCAGCGTTCCTGGCATCGACAGAATGGTCGGAACCCGAACCCAGCCTTCCTTCTGTGTGCCCTGGCCTTTTCCGCCAGCGTAGGGAGCCGATGATCCGCCGTCGCTTTCGTTGGCGCCGTTGTCGCTGGTGAAAATAATCAGCGTGTTTTCTCGAAGGTCATGCTGTTCGAGTGAGCGGATCAGTTTGCCAACCTGATCGTCAACGGAAACAATTCCTCCCGCCAGTTTCCGTCGTTTGCCGTTGGCAGTTGTACGTTTCATAAGACTCTGCGGCGCTTCTGCGCTCGGGGAATGAATGGCATTCGGCGACCAGTACAGGAAGAACGGTTCGTTCTGATGACGGTCGACGAATTCCACGATGCGATCGCCATCGTAATCAGTTAGCCACAAGGTACTGCCATCTTTGTCGGTACAGAAGTATTTGGACTTTCCATCTTTGCCTTTGATTTGCTTTTTCAATTGATCCGGCAAGGCGGCAATTTCTTCAGCGGTGTACTTCTTTGGCGGTGGAGTTTTCGCGATCTCTGAAAACCCCGCATTGAGCGGCCCCTGAGCGCGTGTTCCGATATCCCACTTACCGATTTGACCTGTGACGTAGTCGTGATCACGCAGGACTTCGGCCAACGTCGGGCGGTCGGTGGGAATCGGTAACCCTCGCGACATTCCATATTTGCCAAAACGTTGTCCGTACTGCCCCATCATCAGAGCACAACGACTGGGGCAACATGGTGGATTGGTAATGTACGAGGCGGTGCAGCGAACGCCCTCTTTTGCAAGCTGATCAATGTTTGGTGTCGGAATATCCGTGGCGCCATAGGCTCCCAGATCTCCGTAGCCCAGATCGTCGATATAAATCAGCACAACATTGGGCTTTGGCTCCCGCGATGCTTCTGCTGCCATTGCAAAAGTAAACGCGAAGACAAGCAGGACGGTAACGTAAGTTGTGTGACTCATGTTGATGCCGAATCGGGGTGTAGCTGAAGTCGTCAATGGTTGGTTTGCACAATCTGGCGAGCTGAGTTTCGATTGGTTTGCCAGGTTGAGAACCTGGGTCACGAACACTGTGACCGCATTACGCAGTGAAACCCGTTCTTATAAACCAGTCACAGTCCCGGTGCTGCTGGCAAAGCTGTCTTCTTCGAGGCCAACATGTTGCATCATATTGACGAACAGATTTGGCAGCGGGTAGTTCTTCTTCCGATCAAACGCCAGGTGCTGGCCATGATTGAAATCGCCGCCGGCAAAAAGAACAGGCATGTTGCGGTTGTCATGGTTGGATGCGTTACCGAGGTTACTGGTGAACATCACGCAGGTGTTGTCTAAAACGCTGCCGCCTTCTTCGTCGGCTTTCATCAGATCACGCAGCAGGTCTCCCCACGCTGAAACGATTTCCGCTTCGACCAGTGCCAGTTGTTCGAGTTTCTCTTCGTCGCGACCATGATGGCTGAGCGTGTGATAGCCTTCGTCCACCCCGGGCAGCGGTACTACGCCGCTGCTGCCGCCGAGGTGGAAGCTGATGAATCGGGTTGAATCAGTTTCAAGGGCAAGGCGGATCACGTCACTCATGAGTCGCTGCTGACCGACGAAGTCGTTCGAGTTTCTGATGTCGACGGGTTTCGGGGCATCAACTTTGGGCTTTGGCATTTTGGCCCATTTCTCTGATTCGGCCAGCCGAAGTTCCAGCGCCCGCACACTGCTAAAGTAGGCATCCAACCGATCGCGGTCGCCAGCACCCAGAGTACGTGACAAACTCTTCGCATCGTCGGCAACGAGGTCCATAATGCTGCGTCCCTGACGGACTCGCTGAGCCTGCTGCGTTTGCACGGCCTTCGAATCATTAACGAACAGCTTCGTGAACAATCGTGACGGAGACGATTCTGCTGGAATCATTGCACCGTTTTCTGTGTACGATGGGCTGTTGCTGCCGTTACTGCTGAGGACCAGCGAAGGAAAACGCGTGAAGTTGCCAAGATGCTTGGCCATGTGCTGGTCGAGCGAAACGGTATTCTTCGCTTTGCCCGAACTGCCGACGGGATTTGCCGTCAGTAAGCTGGCTTCCGCGCGATGGCCACCGCTGACGCCGGGATGTGAAGACCCGGAGATCACTGTGAAGCGATCTCGAATGTCTTCCAGCGGTTTAAGGTACGGGCTGGGTTTGTAATTTCGGCCCGCCTGTTCCGGATTGAGATTCTCACTGACCAAGCCAAGCCCGAGTGTCATTGCCAGACAACGTTTGGGTGCCACAACTGCTTCTTTTCCAGCGAACGCCGATTGCATTGCCGACAGCCATGGCAAAGACAAAGAGACACCGGCACCGCGAAGCAGGGTGCGACGGGCCAATCGTTTCCGTAAGTTAAAGTAGACGTTCTTCATGGCAGGACTCTGAACTGGTGGGATTGGAGTGGAGGTGAGAAGTGAGCCGAACACTCAGTCTATCGATCGGAACTCATGGAAACGAGTGTTGAGTTTCCCAAATTAGCCCTGACAAGGCCTAAGCTTTTTATGGACGGATCGAATTGGCAACCTGCTGTTACATCCGCCATCGCTGGGAAACTTAAACAGAATTCGGCATTTCCTGCGTCGCGAGTCACTCTTGCCCGGCGGCTTACGCATATCTCCGGCAGTCCCTGCCGAACTGCCGCAGTGGCCGCGAATTCGCTGTATTGCTGACCTTGAGCTGACTTTGCAGGGCTGTTACTTGTCTGTTTCGAAATGACTGGAATCCTGTCTTGTGTCTGAAGTGGATGTTGAAAATCAGCCTTCCGTTGGTCTCCGGCAGCTTCTGACGGGAATCGCTTTCAGTCTGCTGGCCGTGTTTGCCATTGCTATATCGCTCGAACCGGATGGGCGAGGTTACGGCACGCATCAGCAGTTGGGGCTTCCGCCCTGTACGTTTCGAGAACTCACTGGTGTGAATTGTCCTCACTGTGGAATGACAACGTGTTTTGCAAACTTCGTTCGTGGGAATATGTCAGCCGCCTGGCAGGCGAATCCCGCGGGAATTCCGTTGGTGATCATGCTTATGTTGGCAATCCCGTATTGCCTGAGCATTTCTGTTTCCGGTCGCTGGCTGGGAACAAATCGTCCCTTCTTCTGGTTCATCGTTATTAGCTTAGGTTACCTGACGCTGTCGCTGCTTGTGTGGTTCTTTCAGTTGCTAACGTGAACAGCACACGCTGCGAACCGAAAACAATTAACGACGAATCCGACGAACTGAAAATTCGTCAACCCCGGCCAACCCTCCCTCTTCTCCGATCTGTAGATTCTATGTCCTTCCCACACAAACAATCGCAACTATTCACCATGTTGCTCATTGCCGGCTTGCTGTTCTGCAGCTGCGGCTGTTCGTTGTTTGTGATGGCAGGCAAAGCGCTGTTTGGCGATCCTAAAGTGACTTCGCCATTCACTGCTGCGACAGGCGAAAAACTCACTGAGTCTGAAGAGTCGATCGTGATTATCTGTGACGCTCCTCACGGTGTGACCGCCGGGTTTCCTTCTGTACAAATCGATGTTCTCGACCGCGTCTCACGCAATCTGGAGAGCCAGGGAGTGCGAGTTGTCCCACCGGGCGACGTGGCGAGCTGGTATGATGATCACGGCGAATGGGGCGACTACTCTGAACTCGCCAATGAGTTTGATGCGGGCTACGTTTTACACATTAACCTGCGAGAAATTGACCACCGCGTGCCCGAAAGCGCAAACCTGATGCGCGGCAATGCCGAAGGGCATCTGACGGTTTATCGCGTTCGTAAACCAAAGAAGACAAGCCTACTGACAGGAATGTCCGACGACGAACCTCGCGGCATGACGTCGACTTCTTCCGTCTTTGATCGAGACTTCAAGGTGGAATTTCCCACGTCGTATCCGGTGCCTCGCGAAACACGTTCGGAAGAACAATTCGTTCAGAGCTTTCTGGATCGCGTCGGGCTGCACTTGAGCCAGCATCTTTACGACTACAACATGAGTGAATCGATTCACTAAGTGGATACCAAAGTAACAAAGTAAACGAATCTGAGTGAGCTGGCGGCGCCGGCAGTCAAACAATCACATAATCAGCGAACCAGACGAAATGGAAGACAGGATGTCTGACACAGCATTTCTTAATTCGAACGTTCCAGAAAAATCAACCGCCGTTCGCCGCGGTGGCTGGGTTCTGACGTGGTTGTTTGCCACGTTGATGTTGTTGACGATTCCCGGCTGCAATTATTTCATTCTGCTGGGGTACCTGATCGGTGGCCCACCGCAACTGCAGCCGCTGTTCGAAAAGGAAACACAAAAGTCATTCACCGACAAAGGTGTCCGCGTGGCTGTGGTTGCATTCGCTCCGGATGACCTCACAAAGTTTCACGACAACATCGATCATATTCTGGCAACTCGCGTCTCCGCTTTGTTGTACCGGAATAAGGTTGAGATCATTGACCCCGACAATATTAAGGCGTGGATGCTGCAATATCCGGACTGGGAC
>CAYZYB010000226.1:0-7118 GCA_964481505.1 uncultured Planctomycetaceae bacterium
GCCATGACGAGTTCACCACAGAAGTCCCCGAACATTCTCACCTGCGGCCAAGGGACTACTGGGACGCTCGTGCGCGAGGGCTCGGTGGATCACGAACTGATCCGGTTTGTTCGTGTGGTGAAGAAAACCTGCTGTGCTATCCAGGCGATCCGTATTTCAAAGAGAACATTCTTATTCACGAATTCGCTCACAATATTCATCTGCGCGGCCTGGTGAACATCGATGTCACTTTCGATAACCGCCTGAAACAGGCCTATGATCGCGCGATCGCCGCCGGACTTTGGAAAACAAAATACGCGTCGACAACCAAAGAAGAATACTGGGCCGAAGGCGTGCAAAGCTGGTTCAACAACAACCGTCCGCCGGATCACGATCACAACCACGTCGACACGCGCAAAGAACTCCGCGACTACGACCCGGAACTCGCAGAATTGTGCGAAGAAGCCTTTGGCGAAACGAAACTTGTCTACACCAAACCAGCAACGCGATTGACGGGGCACCTCAAAGGCTTCGATCCGGCAAAGTCGCCGACTTTCACATGGCCCAAACGCCTGGATGAAGCAAGACGCAAGATTCGTAAAGACGCCGAACTCCGCAAGTAGCCTACATCAAGTGCTCAAATCCGTTTCGTCCCATTCTGTGTCCGGCGAAATTGCCCACGTCAGTGCGTGCCGACGTTCGTGAATGGCGCCGCCGTCACTGACCGGATCAAAGTCAGCGGGGATGGACGTCTTCGATCCTGTCTGAGCTGATCGAACCGCGTTGTGGGAGCAATAGAAGATGTCCTCCAATGCAATCACTTCCTGTTGTGTGCGTGGCTTCGCCTTCTTCAACAGATCGTCGACGGAAGCATCGAGCCCAGGAAGAAACTCCATCACTACAGCTCGGGATATGTCATCGGGCACTTGTCCAAGCATCGGATCGGGCGGTGAGTCAAAACCCAGCACCCATGCCAGCGCCCACATGTTTTCCAGCCGCCAGCCAATTCCCGCGCCGTGTTGTGCCCGAGCGGATTCTCGGGAGAGCGCCAGAACAGCCCGTTCCTCCTCAGTCAGGTGAGCACGTAAATCGTTGCGGTCGACATATGCCTTGAGCCTGTCTGTCGCGACCGCATCCTCTGGTGCACTAGCCCAGGTAAACAGTGCATCAAGCGCCATCAGTCGCTGAGCAACCTCACGTATCGGACGAAGCTTTCCCGGAACATTGGCGCGATGACCGGCCGTCGGCAACCAATCGGCAGCATGAAATCCACCTTTCGAAAGAGTCTGCAACGACTGCTGCCGGATCGCGTCACCTCCGAGATCCGGTTGATCGGTATTGCGCGCCGTGGGATCGTTGCTCTGGCTACAACCGAAACACCAGACGGAAGTTAAAAATAGAACAGCAAGTCGATTCATGAAAATCACCCATATAACAAAGTCGCACGGTCACAACGCGCGATGGTAGATGACTCGAAGAACAAGAGGAAACGAAACCCGAAACTCAAATCACCTCGCCAGACACGCAGAACGTCCTTCACCATTCGGACAATATCCTAACCAGACCAAATCCAGACGTTTTGTTCCCGCCAACAGTCCGTAAACAGCGTAAGCCCGGCAACGGGGTCAGGGGGCAGGCCTCTTTGATGCGTTCAAACGCCTTAGAACGATCGCCGGAGTTGCGCGACCGGCGAAGCTCCTGAAGGAACAGACATGGGAACACGTCGCGATTCCGTACGAATGCGAAGCGTGGAACATTCGCGCTGAAACCTGAGGCTAGTTCTTTAACCAGTCAGGTTACTGCATTTTGATGTGGGCCGGTGTTAGCACCTCGTCGAACTTCGAAATGACGGTTTTCAGCTGTTGTCGAAATTCGGGAGACATGTCTCGAGCATATTTCAGTTCGGCATGAATCGTGTGACCCAGCGAACTCGAAAACTGAGTCCACAGCAGCCACGAATAGTATGGTTTTTTCTCAACAAGTTCGTGCGGCGGGGCCATCTCGCTTGCCTGGAAATGCTGCCCAGAGTACCGCCCTCGCGAAAGTGAGACCTTACCGACGATACCACCCGGCCGTCTGTTTTTTCTGGTTCCGCTGGGGTCTCGCGGACCGATGACCTGGCGAGCCTTTTCCGACCAGCCGCCGAAGCGACTTTGATGGTGAACGTGAAATGTACGAGTGTTCGCGGAGAATTTGATCGTGTTGTCCTGCATTTCAACCGTCGCGTTCGGATAGTGCTCCAGCACCAATGGCTTTAGCTTCTCTGCCAGCGGATTCAACTGAGGCAATACCCAGTGTCTGTCTGCTGATTCCTGAAGACGGTAGTATTCGTACGGAAGCTCTTTTCTGTGAGTGATGTTCGCCCATTCATGCGGATCTGTCCGGTGGTCGTACAGTTCTTCCGTCTGATCAGCATAGCGGATGTAACGCATTTGGTTCGAACGCACCGTTGCGTTGTTCACATCAAACAATGTCGTAACGTGGCGATGATTTGCTCTGTGCGGTTTTCGGAGTTCCCAAAGTAGTGAATTTCCTTCCGGGCCGATGTACTCCTGCGGTTCCGACTGTTCGTCTTCGGGGATTTCAAGCGTACACAAGTCGACGAGAGTGGGATACAGATCGATAAGACTGACCGGTTCCTCACACGAAGCACCATGCGCGAAGTCGTATCCGGGCGATTCAGTCGGTGGCACGATAATCAGTGGCACGCGAGTCGATCGTTCCCAACCGGTCCACTTGCCCCAATGTTGTTTTTCGCCCAGATGCCAGCCATGATCGGACCACAGCACGATTAGAGAGTTGTTTGCGAACGGAGAGTCGTCGAAAGCGTCCAGCAGCCGACCGATTTCATGGTCGATGTAGCTAACACAAGCCAGATAAGCTTCGACGGCCGGACGCCACTCATCGTGTTTCATAACCGTTGCGTGTGAGCCAGCAGTCACCGCTTCGATTGCCCATCTGCGGCCCGTGTCGCTGAGGTCGTTGAGGTCATCGGGAGGTATTGGTGGCAGTTGCGCCGGTTGAGTCTTGAAGCGTTCGAAGAAACGTTTGGGAGCCCAGAGCGGAATGTGAGGACGGTAGTATCCCACAGCCAGAAACAGCGGCTTTTCGCTGGGCTGCTGAAGCAGTTCGATCGCCCAATTGGTGATCTTTGTGTCGCCAAAGTCCTCGTCCGGAACGTCAAACGGGCCCCAGTCAAAGGATTCGCCCCCACTCGAATTCGGCTTGCGATCGGACGGCATGCGATTCAATGGCAGCACATATTTGTTACCCTGCTGATCGACGGCTACATGCCGAGGATTGCTGGAACCTTTTGATGCCTGTTCATCCTCGCTGTAATCCACCTGACGGCGATCGAAGGGACTCCAGCGCTGTTCGGGGGAGAAATAATCCTGGAAGTGCTTGTCGCTGTTTCGATGCAGCATCTTCCCCGCGCCGACGACATAATAGCCGTTTTTTTGAAACAACCGCGTGACCGTCAGACAATCCGGATCAAGTTTATCCAGCGACGGAGAATCATTCGACCACACTCCGGTCGAATCAGGCATTCGGCCGCTGAACACAGCCGCTCGCGATGGATTACAGGCCGGGGCAGCGCAGTGAGCATTTAGAAAAAGCACTCCGCGTTCTGCCAGGCGATCGATGTTCGGCGTTTGTGCCTGAGGATGCCCCTTCATACAGCCGATCCAGTCGTTGAGATCATCGACCGCGATGAACAAAACATTCGGATGTTCATCGGCTAATGTAGGAGTGGTTAGCAGAAAGATGAATGCAAATAGTGTTAGAGCACTCGGCATTTTAAGCTCCAGATGCACGCACATTAAGAGGATGTCAGAACGGTGGTTGCAATGTGAGAGACGGCTTGGGTTGGAAAATGATCTCACCGAGAAGAGGCTTGATTGTCAACGGTAAGTTTCTTCAGAGATTCCAGCAGCTTGGAAAGATCTCAGAAGCCGCGGATTCTTCGAAAGCCTTCTTCAGCTCGCAGAAGGCTCGATACGCACCAGCAGTAACACATGTCGCCGTCTCACCAGCGTTTGACTCGATGAGTAATGTCGCGGCAGCGACCGGTTGCGTACTTTAGCAGCCGTCTGCCAAATCTCCTGGCAAGTTTCGCTACGGGATCCAGATACATTCCCAGGTTACGAGAAGTGTGACTCAGAAAGTGGCGTTCCGGGAAACGCTTTCATGAACTCTTTGCTGAGCCGCCTGCATATCGTTCCAGATTCCAAGGCCTACACCGACCAGCATGGCCGCTCCGGTCGCGGCTTCTTCCTGGCAGGGAGTGACTAGCGCTGGGACGCCGAAGCGATCGGAAACTGCTCTCACCAATAGCTGGTTCTGCCGCGAACCATTGCCAGACATGACGATGCCGGTGAGTGGTTCCGGGCGAACAGCAGCCGATTCGTAGACACCGTACATGGTTTCCGCAATGCCCCGCAAGATACTGCGGGCAATATTCGCTGGAGTGAAGTTGGTGACATCAATGCCACTGAACATCGCGCAGCGATTTGGATCCGGCCGAGTGCCAGCGAAGAACGGTTCGCATGTAATCGGCGACAGGGCGTCGGGGAGATCTTCCAGCTGCTTCGACAACTCCTTCCAAACGGCGGCTTCCGACATGTCGACTCCAAACGCGGCCATCCATTGTCGCACTGTGCGGTTGATCCATGCGAAAGCGTCGCCTCCGCACAAGCCAGCGCCGACCAGCATGAACTCGTGGCTCGTTTCGTCTGCGGCAGATGCGGCGTTCGGCAAATAACGAGTGTCCATTCCTTCGACGCGTTGAAATGCCGGGATCCGCCAGACGATTTGCCCGCCCGTGCCGATATTGATTAGCAGACTGTCATTGTCGCGGGGAAGGGAGCTCAATACTGCCGCCTGATTGTCTCCAATGGCGTTGCAAACTCTTGTTCCCACGGGCAAGCCAGTGGCTGTCGCTACTTCCTGACAAACTTCTCCGATGACCACACCCGAATGACGAACTTCCGGGAGCCAGGTGACATTCACTTTTGCCGCATCAAGCAACGTCGGACTCCAGCCATCGATGCCGAAGTCATAGAGTCCTGATGACGCTGCGTGAGATCGATCGGTGACCGGAAGTTGGTCGCAAAGTCCTGCAGCAATCCAGTCGGCAACGAACGATGCCCTCGAAAAATTCTGCGGAAGCTCGCTCCGCTGCTGCAGCGCGAACAGCGTTGTTCCCATATAGCCCGGAGCCAACCGACAGCCGGTCGAAGACATCGCTTCGGGAGAGACGCGGGACAACAGAGAAGCGAACAGGCTGTCACCATCCCGCTCATGAACAACAGCGCGTTTGTCCTGCCAGGTGATGACGTTGCTGCAGGGTTGACCGTTTTCGTTCAGCAGCAGCGTGCTGTGCATTTGCCCCGTCACCCCAATGGCAGTGACTTCGCGATCGCCGACGTTATCCATCACCTGCCGGAGAGCGTCCTGAGTTGTTTGCCAGAGCAATGCTGGAGCCTGTTCTGCATGCCCTACTGGAAGATCGGAAACAGCGGCGCCGTGAGTCAGCGTCGCAGACGAAACGAGTCGGCCGTCCGCATCAATCGCGACGACCGACACGCTGGTGGTGCCGATATCAATTCCCAGGACCAGTGATGACATGCAAGTTTGGTATTTCGCTTTCGGATGTGTAGACTCATCACATGGTGAACGAAGACGAACTTCGCAGCAAACGTATCTACGTCGGATTGCTGGCGATCGGCTTTCTGATTGGCGCAATCGCTGCCCTGGTCATGGCTCCGGATAATGAGGGATTGCAGGGGGCACTGATGCGGGTCGGGTTGCTTCTGGGAGCATTCTGGCTGGCCATGCCAACAAAAACCCGCCCGTCAGCATGGAAAATTCTGCCCCGGTCGAATTGGGCGATCTTTGGAATGATCGTTTCCGCCCTGCTCGTTTCACGACTGAAATACATGTTTCCTCTACTGGCGTTCTTTGCCAGCGTCGCATGGTTCGCGCGGCCGAGAAAGTGACTGAGTCGAGGGTAGCTCAACATGTCAACGCCCCGGAAAAGAGCAATCCTCGACAATCACTGCAAGCCCGCGTTTACCGGTTTTAGGAGTCTCCAGGAAATTCGTAGCATTCTGATTTCATCGCGAATCCGGGGTGTACCAGCTGCTTGACTTGTCTTAAGAAACCGGTTGGAGTCCCCGCGAATGCCCGTCGTTTGTGCAGAACGTTTTGGTTCTGAGTGATCGAAACTGCCTCACCAGACACGGCCATATTCTTTTAGAAAATCCCCCAGGATTCAGGCGATGTACGGTGTAGTGTTGTGTGTGCCGGCTCTCGGTGCTGTTGGTTTGATCTTTAGTGCATATCGATACTGGTGGGTTGTCGGAAAAGACACCGGCACACCTGAGATGCAGAAGATCTCCAGACAGATTCAGCGAGGAGCGATGGCATTCCTGAAGGCGGAATACATGGTGCTGTCCGTGTTTCTGGTGGTCGTCGGCGGCCTGCTGCTGTCTTCCGGATACCGGGACGATTCTCATCCGCTGATTGCCTTTTCCTTTGCTCTGGGCGCCGTGTTTTCTGGACTGGCCGGATTCCTGGGAATGCGCATCGCCACTCAGGCGAACGTGCGGACAGCTCACGCCGCACGAACCGGCATCGGCCCCGCACTTACAATGGCCTTCAGCGGCGGTACGGTCATGGGGCTCACAGTCGTGGGACTCGGTGTGCTGGGGCTGGGCGGATTGTTTATTTATTACACCTCAAGATTTGGTACCGATTCTGAAGGGCTGAAACAGAGCATCAACGTGATGACAGGTTTTTCCTTCGGAGCTTCCTCGGTCGCGTTATTCGCCAGACTGGGTGGTGGAATTTATACGAAAGCCGCAGATGTTGGGGCAGATCTTGTCGGAAAGGTCGAGGCCGGCATTCCCGAAGACCATCCTCTGAATCCGGCCACCATCGCAGACAACGTTGGCGACAACGTCGGTGATGTGGCAGGTATGGGCGCCGACCTTTTCGAAAGTTACGTGGGTTCCATCATTGGCGCGATGGTTCTGGGAGCCGCCTACGTGACAGCCACGACTCCTGTGCCCGAATTTCAGGGCTACCTCAACGGTCTGGCCCCGGTTCTGCTGCCGCTGTTTCTTGCCGCTGCGGGC
>CAYZYB010000227.1:0-7111 GCA_964481505.1 uncultured Planctomycetaceae bacterium
ACTCCACACAATGACAACACAGGCAAAGTTTTCGTGGCCGTGACACCGTGTTCAAGCCACATTTTCCGGGTTGCCGAAAGATTCCCTACACGATGAAGGTCGGTACGTGGCCATTCCACAATTCCCGGTGACGAAACGCAGGTACTGCATGCTCTCTAATTGCCAACGACTAGTCGCGATCCTCCTGCTTGTAGTAGCCGGTTCGGTGACTTCAGCCGGTGCCCGCGCCGACGATCCACGCATCACGCCGTTGGTTCGAGCGGTGCGCAGCTGCCAGGAATCAGTCGTCAATATTCATACAGAAAAGAATGGCGCGAAAGAAGGCGAATCAAGATTCTTCACGTCCAGGCCGCGACGCATCAGCGGCATGGGAACCGGTATTGTTGTGGACGAACGTGGATACATCGTCACCAACTACCACGTCATCCACGAAGTCGACTTGATTACAGTGACGCTCAAAGGCGGCGAAACACTGACAGCGCGAGCGGTGTCCTTTGATCGAAAAAAAGACATGGCGATCATTCACGTCAATGCGACGCAACCGTTGACTGTGATGGACATGGGAACATCGTCTGATGTGCAACTGGCAGAACAGGTCTTTGCTGTTGGCAACGCTTTCGGTTACGAACATACAGTGACCGCTGGCATCGTCAGTGCGCTCGGCCGTGACGTCGAAGTGGACGAAACTCAGGCTTACGAAAACCTGATCCAAACGGACGCCAGCATCAACCCTGGCAATAGCGGCGGGCCGCTATTAAACGTCAAAGGTGAAGTAATTGGTGTGAACGTCGCTATTCGTGCAGGAGCTCAACGAATCGGGTTCGCGATTCCTATCGACGATGCACGAGTTACCGTCGCTCGACTCCTGAGTACTGAACGCCTGAACCGTGTGGCTCACGGTTTGTTTGGAACTGACGTAAAATCTCCCACAGAACAGAAACTTGTCGTAGACAATGTGACAGCTGGCAGCGCAGCAGCGCTTTGCGGCATCCAAAAAGGGGATACCGTTACATCGGTTCGAGGAATTCAGGTTCACGATGCCGCCGACTGGGAACGTGGTCTGCTGGACATTCCTGTTGGGCAAGTGGTTGACGTTCAGGTTCTCCGAAACGGACAGCCAGTCGATATGCGTTTGACTGTTGGAGTTGGCCGGACGCAATCGCCTTCGATTGTGAAGTCTGCCAAATCAACAGTGCCTGTGAAGACTGTTGCCAGTAGCCGAACAGTAGCTCCTGCCCCAAAAAATGCTCTCAGTGTTCCTCGCGTCAAAGCAGAAAAGATCTTTGGCCTGCATCTTGTAAATCTGAATAGTCACGAACAATCATTGCTGAAGGGCAAGTACAACGGTGGGCTGCGAGTGCTGATGGTCACGCGAGGCAGCCTGGCAGAACGACACGGCATTCGAGCTGGTGACCTGTTACTGGGATTGGACGTCTACGAAACAGTCGATGATCACAACCTGGCGTTCATCCTTGACGACAATCGCCTTAGTAAGTTGTCCGAGGTTAAGTTCACAATTTATCGACATCCGGAAGCGTTGGAAGGCTCAATGCCAAATCCACGTAATCGTTAGATTGCCCTGGGAATGACGGCGTGTCGTCTATTGCGGGATGTTCATCTGATCGACGATCTCCAGAACCTCGTTCGCACGTTGAACGTCGGACTCCGTTAACCGGTAGACCAGAATCGAGTGGGCGATCTGTGCCTCAGGTTCGAACAGCCGGAACCACCCGAAGGTGTTGTACATGACAGCGTCATGTCTTCCATCGGGGTGTCGTATTGTATGCGGTCCGCCATGAACAAAATTCACGCTGACGGCGTGCCAGCCCGGCCGCAGTGCGTCGTTATTCGGCAGAGAATACGGGATGCCGATGTCTACGGGATTCACCATCCCAAAGTAGGCCAGCCGCAGATCTTGAACGCGATTTTCCGCGATGAATTCGCGAAGCAAAAATAGATCCTGGCCCCAGTCGAGATTTGAATCCAGCAGATGATACCTCCCCTGCTCCGGTCCGCCCGAATACTCGTTGAAGTAGCTTAGATAGTGAGGGTGGCATCGCAAATTTATGATAAGTGCCAGCACCACAATGCCGGCGGAAATCTGTGGAACTCCGAATTTCCTTTTCCCAAGAGATGCGACTTGAGCGGCGAAAAGAAAAGCGAACGGAAACACGGGCAACAGATACCGATGCCCAAGCTGCATGTGTGACAGGCTGGCAACCAGAGTCAGAAAAATCACCGGCAGCAGCAGACTAAATTGTACGCGCCACTGTCGCATTTTTCGCCACGGCCAGAACAAACATAGCAGGCCGATGGCTGAAAGGATCTGTGTTGCATGAGGTGTTTTGTACCACCATGTGTATAGGTAGTACGTCAGAAAGCCGTCTGCTGTTGACCACTCGCCGTTAAGGTAAACCGGATGTGGCTGTTCCATGACCTTTCGCTGGTGATCAATACCTTCTACGTAATCGGCTGGCAACAAAACCGGCATGGACTTCCACGGGATCATCTCTTGAGTTCCGATCATCGACTGGCTTTGAAATCTGTATTGGTTCAGTGCACGCCCCGAACCACTGAACAGAAAGCCAGCATTGATCGTCGCCAAACTAAGCAGCAGCAAAGCTGTCCATTGCCTGATTGATTGTGATAACGGCTGCGGTTCTACATCATGAAATCTTCGGATCCACCAGATGGCGATAACCAATGGCAGTGCCAGCAGGCACGTGTATTTCATGAGTTGTGCCACGCCAAGCCAAAGCCCCAGCCATAGTGCTCCCCGCCATGTCGGCCGGTCGGCAAACTTCCACGCGGCGCGAATCACCAGCAACATCGCGCAAGCCGCCGGGGTGTCGGATGTCACCAGGCAGGAGTTGGCCAGAACGTTGGGGCTAAAACACCACAGTACAGCACTTACCACAGCAGCGCCGGGGCCGAAGAGTTCCAGCGCCCAGGTCGCCAAAATCCATGCAGTGACCAGTGATAGTGCGATCGTTGCCAGTCGAGCGTAGCTGACGAGTTGCGAATAGCGGTCGTGGTTGGCCGCAACGAACGTGTCGGCCCGCGTTTCTTTGTCGACGCCATCTTTCACGTCCCCGGTTTTTGCGCCTGCCAGAATCAGCGGAATGGCCGAAAGAACCCGTGGAAGGGGAGGGTTCAAATTCTCGTAATCGAAGCGGCCTTCCGTCGCGTTCCACAGTCCAGCCGGGATGTGCCAATATTCGTCATGAGTCACGCACGTGGTGAAGGCAACGTTCAGCAGAATGACGGCGTGCACCAGCAGCACGACAATCGTTGCACACAGAGCCTGTCTGTGAGATTTCCATTTCCGCTGTTCATCATTCGGCATGCTGCAGATTTTAACTCGCTAACGCACACATTGAAAGAACGCATGGTTCACGCGCAGCGTCTGTTGTGTTTGATAGTGCCTGATGCTCAGAATCGTTTGGAAGGCTGAGTTTTCACGTCGTCGACTGTGTCTGCGGAAGATTCAGTCAATTTTTCTAATCCGATTGCGGAAATCCTTCGTTTCACGATACTGCAGCAAAGATAATCCAGGCGCACGGTCCGTAGCACGCATGTTGGTTCACGTGATGGTCGCCATTCGAGGCTTGTTTACAGCCCCAAAACAATAACGGGAGTTTCTGAATGTCAAATGGTCGCCCAACTGTGGCGTTTTATATCGCCGTCTTAGCCGTCGTGGGAGGATTAGTTTACTTCGCCGGAATGCAGGCCGGAATGTTCGGCGGAGGAGCCGCCACGGAAAAGGAAGACACGAAGAGCAGCACCGATCTTGATCCCGATCAAATCAACCTCGGCGGCGCTGAAAGCGCTGAAGCTGCGTCCGATGAAGACATCGTGACGACCGTTAAGGAATACGAATACGTTCCCGCGGAACGTCTGCCACCAGTGAAGGGGACGGCAGCCTACAAGCCACTCAAAGACAACACAATCAAGTTTGCTCTGAATATCTGGGCCGGATGGGCGCCCATTATTCACGCCAACAATGGCTTCGCTCCTGGAAAAATCTGGAAGACGCCCGACGGCAAGGAATTCAAAGTCCACCTTGTGCTGGCCGACAACCCAATTGAAATGCGTGATGCCTATGCCGCCGGTGATTTTCATATTGGCTGGGCCACGGTCGACATGCTCCCGCTGTTCATGGAAGGATTTGTGGACCGCGAAGGAGAGCCACGTGACAGCCGCATCATGCCGCGAATTTTCCAACAGGTCGACTGGTCTAATGGTGGCGACGGCATCGTCGCTCGTGACAACATCAGGAAGATCTCTGACCTTCGCGGAAAGACCGTTGTCCTGGCCGAAAATTCCCCGTCACAGTATTTCGCGCTTAGCATGTTGGTCGCTGGCGGACTGCAGCCGAGTGACGTGAAATTCAAATACACCAACGACGCATTCGAAGCGGCAGCGGCATTCAATTCGGAAGACGAAATCGCCGCATGTGTTTCCTGGGCACCGGACATCTACACGTTGTCTGAGAAAAAGGGCAACCGCATGCTGGTAAACACGGTGACCGCAAACAAACTCATCGCAGACGTCTGGTACGCTCGCGCAGACTTTGCAGAAGAGAATCCGGAACTGATTGAAGGACTCGTCCGTGGCATCTTCGATTCGATGGAATCGCTCAAAGACCAGGACGAACAGAAAAAAGTGGCCGAATTGATGGCTCAGGGCTACGCGATTCCGAAAGACGAATGCCTCGGGATGCTGGCAGACGCACACTCGACGAACTTCGCTGAAAACCGCGACTTCTTCCTGAATCAGAACAATCCAGCTCGCTTCGAATCGGTCTGGAACCAGGCGTACTACATCTATCGCAGGATTCGTTCGATCAAACATCAGCCGGTGACGTTTGAGAAGGTCGTCGACTTCAGCGTGCTGCAGAAGCTGGCCGGAGAAGAAAAGTACGCGTCGCAGAAGAACGAGTATCGCGTTCAGTTTGCTCCCAAGAGCACGAACGAGATTATGGCGGAGTCCGACGAAGTGTTGACGAATACGGTCATCATTCATTTCGCTGCCAACAAACATAATCTCGATCACAAGGTGACTCGGATACAACCGGACGGCAGTGAAAAGGAAGAGATGTACGATCCGAATGTCGACTTTGTGCTGGAAGAAATTTCTAAGGTCGTCGGGCAATTCGGTGCGGCTCGAGTTGTCATTGAAGGTCACACGGATGCTTCGATGAAGTCTCTGTTGCCGGACGACAGTCTTGTCAAAGAACTTTCGGGCAACCGAGCTAACGCGGTCAAAGAAGCTCTGGCTCGCAAATATCAGCTCGATCCGAACCAGTTCAACGCCGTCGGCATCGGCTGGGATCGTCCGGCTGACCCAACCGATCCGCTGAACAACGCCAAGAATCGCCGCGTTGAGATCCGCGTGTTTTCCGCAGAACAGGAATAGCTTTCTTTGCGGCGAACCAGCGTCTCGAGACCCGCTCTTTAAGAGTGTTTGGCATTAGCTCGACTTCAGCGTCGGGCTGTCCGGAATGAGCAGGTCGGTCGTCGCCGTCAGGGCGACCGATCTTCTCTTTTTATGGTGGGTTGTTATGTCAGTAGATGAATCAGAAAAAGATGAAGCACGTTCTGACGGCGATCCGTCGCAGAAGGAAGAAAATCCTCTACGTGATGTAACAGCAGATGGTGCGACCGATTCAGCTTTAGCTGAATCGGATTCTGATTCCGCTGAGAAACTCCCCCACGCCGAAAGTAGTTCAGATGCGACAGCCCCAAGTTCATCGTTAACGCCGACATCGCCACAGGTCGCGAAAAAGCGGCTGTGGTTTGGGTTACGGGATGAAGTTTCAACGCCTGTGGCTATCCTTGCCGGGCTTTTTGCTGTTGCTTTGGTAGGTTTGGCATGGTGGTGGACGACTCGGGGCGCAGGTGAAGAACGGATCTTTGGTTATCTTCAGTTGCCGTCGATTTCTGAGACGTACGATGGGCTCGAAGATGTTCTGGATCCGGAAAATCGGCAGAGCCACCTGTGGGACAACACGATTGTTTCGCTAAAGCGAGTCGTTGTCGGATTCGGGCTGGCGGTTTTGTTTGGTGTGCCGATCGGTATTCTGGCGGGTTGCTTTCCGCTGGTCCGCAGCTTCTTTGCGCCACTTGTGATTTTCGGTCGTAACATTCCGATCGCGGCATTGATGCCGCTGGTTTTGGCGATGTTTGGGACGGGTGAGAATCAGAAGTACATGTTCATCTTCATTGCGTGCGTAGCATTCATCATCGCAGACACTATTGATGCCGTTAACGAAGTGGCACATCGGTACGTCGAAACTGCGTTGACACTTGGTGCTTCGCGCATGCAAATCGTTTGGAAGGTTCTCATGCCATTGGCGCTTCCCGTGGTCTGCAATTCGCTGCGAGTGCTCTTCGGGCTGGCGTTCGGCTACATCATGCTGGTGGAATGCCTGCGCGAAAACCTTGAAGCCGGCGGCCTGGGTTCTCTACTGAACATCGCTCGGCGCAAAGGCCTCACGCATTACACGATGATCATTATTCTGACCATCCCACTGGTGGCATACATCATCGACCAGATCCTGTACGTGGCTCAGTGCTGGCTATTCCGTTGGAAGTACGGCAAAGAGGCTGAACGCAGCGTTGCATTTCGACTCTCACGCCAATTTGGTCGACTGTTTTGGAAAGCAGAAACTACGTAGATGTCTTCTGCTGAGTGGAACGATCGTATTACCACCGAAGCTACAAAACAGAGCTTTGCCCTCACCTCAAATTCGGCCAGGACAGCACCGGATCGTGCGATAGACAGAAGCTAACAGCACCGACACCTTACCTCCGTCCGTTAATGATTACGGGTTTTCTTACAGGCTGCCCGGATGGTTGATTTGTGCCCTCGGGTGATGCCCAGTCAGCATGTGATAAATCGCCAGGTTGCGTTTCGGGTAGTTGCCAACGATGTTACACCTGAGGATCGATCATGGTCTTTGATCTTCAGGGGATCTCTAAGTTCAATCCGCCAATTGGCAGAGAACTGACTTTCAGGAAATGTCGTCGAGAAGATCTCTCCTGCCGCATGGAAGATCTTTTGTGAAATTTTCAGGCCAACAAACTCAGTGAGACACTCGAACCTGCGC